>JAGMDK010000298.1 GCA_023128695.1 Phycisphaerae bacterium | reverse complement strand
GAAGGACACGAAGGGGTATTCGCTGGTGCGAGAATCCTTTCTCGCACCCATCTTATCGGGAATCCCTTCCCGCTTTTGAGTCGTGTCGCCGGTCAGCGAAGACACTGCTCAAGAGCAGTGGCACACACGCGCCGCGGCTCAGCAGGAGCTTCGCCCTCCCTTCACCATCGCTTCGCCCTCCCTTCCATGACGCTGCCCGTCAATCGAGCGCTGACAGAGCACTGGCGTGTTTGTAGGAGCGGCCGGCACCGCTAGGCGTCTCGGACCCCCCTGGGGGGGGTGTGATAGCGGGTTCTACGGTATAAGATTCGCTGCTCTACTCATTTGGATTGCCCCAGAGCAGGAGTGCGATATGGAAGGTGTGGAGAGTAAAACCTCGATCGTCAAGCAAATCAGCGGCCTGCCGGCTAATTTCTGGTTCGCCAACATCATGGAGATGTTCGAGCGGCTGTCCTTCTTCGGCGTCCGCGCGATCGCGGGGCTATATCTCGTCGCCGCCAGCGGACAAAATGGCCTGGGGCTGGATTACGGCCAGAAGGGTGTGATTTACACCGTCTGGGCGCTGCTCCAATGTCTGATCCCCATGGTTTCCGGGGGGTACACCGAGCGCTATGGCTATCGCAAAAGCCTGTTGGTGGCGTTCAGCATCAATATCATCGGCTACATATTGATGGCGCAGTCCAAGCCGATCGCCGACGCCCTGGCCGCGCAGGGCTATGCCAACGGGGGCTACTGGACCTTCATGTTGGCGGCGTGCCTGGTCGCGACCGGGACCGCGATCTTCAAACCCCCGGTGCAGGGCACCGTCGCCAAAGCAACCAACAAGGAAACATCCTCGATGGGCTGGGGCGTGTTTTACTGGGTGGTCAACATCGGCGGCGCGCTGGCCCCCATGGGCGCCGCCATCCTGCGGGTCGATATCGATTGGAAGAATGTGTTCTACGCCGCCGCGATTGTGACGGTGATCAACTTCCTCCCGGCGATCTTCCTGTACCGCGAGCCGGAGAAAGTCGCCCCGGCCGAAGGCGCGGACGCGGAAAAGGGTCCCGTCGGCGTCTTTGTCTGGTCGATCGTTAACATCTTCAAGGACCTGCGCCTGGTGGCGTTCCTGCTGATCTTCTCGTGTTTCTGGCTGATGTTCATGCAGCTCTTTGACCTGATGCCGAACTTTATCGATGAATGGGTCGACACCTCCGACGTAGCTCCGTTTTTTGGCTGGTTCAGCGACGGCTGGGTGACGGCGGACGGCCAGACGAAGCCCGAGATGATCATCAACATCGACGCGATTGCGATTATCCTATTGGTGCTTTTCGTCTCCTGGCTGATACGCAAGATGAGCAAGGTGGCCGCGATGATCATCGGGATGGTGATCTCGCTGGTCGGGTTCGTCGGAGCCGGCTACACTGCCATCGGCTGGATATGCTGTATGATGATTTTCATCTTCGCGATCGGGGAGATGACGTGCAGCCCCACTTTCAGCGCCTACATAGGTCTGATCGCCCCCAAGGACAAGAAAGCCCTCTACATGGGCTATTCCAACATCCCCTTCGCGATCGGCTGGGGCCTGGGGAATCTGGCCGGCGGTTACTTCTACGATGCTTACGGAGCGCAATCCACGCTGGCCCTCAAGCACCTGGGGACCGACACCGCGCTGGTGGCCCGCGCCGCCCGCGCGACCGATTGGAGTGATGCCCTGGAGAAACTGCCGCCATTACTTGAAATTGACCGCGGAACGGCTTTCAAGGAGGTTCAGGCCGAACTCGGCCCGGATCGCGAGTCCGCGATTGGAGCCTTGCACTCCCAATTCAAATACGATCAGGGGCAGATTGAGAATATGGCGCTGCAATACCTCGCCTTGGATCCGAAATATAAATCCAAGGCCATCACCGGGCTGACCAGGTTGCTCAATGACATGCTCAGTGACGATGCGAAAGTGCTGAACAATGCGACCAGAGTGTTCAGCGCGAATGTGAAAAAGGCGCTCAAAAAAAGGGAACGGGAGGCCGAGCCGGAGCCGACTGGGGCGGCTGAGGCTCAACCGCTCCAGACCCAGCCGGACTCAACCAAAGCGGGGCAGAAGGACCAAGTCGATCTGTCGACCGGCGAGACGATTGTAAAGAAGGCAGACCTCATCAAAGCTCGGGTACCTCTGGTGCGTGGTCTGGTAAGTAGTGAATCGAAACTGGAGGAGATCGGCATCGGCTGCTTTGTACATCTGTTGCCGACAGCTTTGAACGTGAAACGAGACACGTCGTTCGACAAGGTGCGTGAACTGTTCAACCCGAAGGATACGCCGAGAGAACAGGTGAAAGACGATGCGGAGATTGTCAACCTGTTGTGGGAGGAACTCGGCACTGATCCGGAAGTGTTGAACAATCTAGCCTTGGAGTACATGGCTCAGGGGACCGGCCTCGTCCAGGATGTGGTTGCCCAGAAGGAGTTCGAGCATCCGGATAATCAACTCGACGAACGCGCGAAGGAAATCACCGCGTGGGTCGGGATCGATCGGAGTAAATCCTTCGCCGCTCTCAGCGCGGCCATCGGCACAAAGGATACGACGAAGTTGGACGCGGCCTTGAGCGAATTGGAGGTCTCCGGGACTCAGCCCGGCCAGCGGCTGTATGTCTATCTCGCGCAGCAGCCGAAACACCTCGCACACGCGCTGATGCAGAAAGATTGGAAAAAGGACTGGAAGCTGTTGGGCGAAATGATTCAGACGGATCAGGCGGCGCTGGCGCTCGTGCTCGAAGAGATTGACCAGGAGAGTTGGGCGGAGAGCCTTGTCGGTTGGGTGAAAGGCCTCTTTGTTTCGGATGAAGACCTGGCTGGCTTGACGGAGGAAGAGGCCCGGTACTACAAACTCGCCGGGAATAAGGACCTGATTGAAAAGGCCCTGCTGAAGAAGGACTGGGCTCAGACGCCCGATCAGGCCGGCCAACTGCTCGGCCTCAATGTGTTCGAGGCCCGCGCGCTGGCCGTGGCCGACGAAGAGCAGACCAAGCAAACACTCTGGGATAAATACCACCCCTACCTGGTGTGGGTCTACCTCGGCGTGATCGGCCTCCTCGGCACCATCGGCATGATCATTTTCTACCTCGTGACCCGAAAGAAGATCGCTGAGGAACCCAAGCCGGCAGCAGCGTAACTGCGGTGGTGCCACACATATGGGAAATGTAGCGGCCGGGCCCCGTACCGGCCGGTGACAAGGTAGCAAGGTAACAAGATGACAAGGTCTAGTTTCCAGTTTCTAGTCTCTAGTGCTCTGTCAAGCATCGCTTGATGGGTGGCACGGCCGTGCCACCCATCCAAGGTGACAAGGTAACAAGGTCTAGTTTCTAGTCTCTAGTCTCTAGTCTCTAGATGTACCCGCCGTCCCACCGGCTGGAAGCCGGTGCCACACAAGAAGATGGCGCGGCGGACTACTTGGTTTGATTGACGGAGATCGACTAGTGTCTCATAAGCGACTGGCGGCGTTTCTAGTGTTGGTCTCGCTCTTCGCGGGCTGCATCGACCTGACCGTGCCCGGCGAGAAAACGCTCTTCGTCAAAGGCGAGCCGTTTGTGCTCAGCGGCACCGCGGCCGTCATCGACCACAACGGCCCCTGCCTGGTCTGGATCGGCGAGAACGGGATTACCTATCACCTCTTCCAGAGCACTGGCCTCGATATTGAGGACTTCGATCGCGTGACCACCCCCGGCGTCACCGCGCGGCTCGAACTCGCCACGCGCCAGGACCTGGAAGTGGCCTGTCAATGTGGGACCATCGTCGAGGTGGAGAGCGTGCTGGAGGTCATGGAATAGTATCCGTTGCGTATAAATTGGCAGTTGACGGAGCACTAGCCGCCTAGGGCTTCGGGGAACGTCGTCGTGTTCCCCGTAGCGGGAAAGAGTGACATGCGTGGAATCCGAACTCGTCAACTCTGTGGGCTGATGATACTGCCCCTTGTTGCTGTCATCCTGAGTTGCTCGCCGCCGGAGTTGCCCAGCTTGCTCGGCCGGCAGCGCAGCTTTACGCCGGTCTACCTCCTCGGCACCGAGCGACTCGAACCGCCCGGCGTCAGCACGAGCGCGGCGGTCTTCAAGCCGGCGTTCATGTTCGCTCTTGATGAAAACGACCACTCGTTGGGACAAATCGCGGGCTTCTTTGTCACGCTGGCCGCGTCTGAGGCCCGGGCCGTCCGGTTTCGCCTGAGCGATCTCGAAACGCAGGCCCAGGCAGAGTTCACGACCGTCGCCGCCCCGGCCACGGAGGCCGAACGCGCGCTCGCCGCCGACCCGCGGCCGTTCAACGCCGCGGTGCGAAAGCTGCTAAGGGAGGGCCGCGGCGTGGCCTGGCACGACAGCAGCAACGGCGATCTCGAGCACCGCTTCGCCTTGCTGGTACCCCAAGGTCTGCTCTCCGCCTTCACCCGGCTGGGAATGTTCACCAGCGTGGCGGACGACGGCACGGCGATCGGACTGGCCGACCTCGAGCTCGTCCGCGACTTCTTCTACCTCGCGATCATCGGCGACTCGATCCAGTGGGGCAACGGCCTGGAGGAAGATGACAAGATGTCGGTCCGCGTGACCGAAGTAATCGAGCACGAAACGGGCCGGCGCGTCATCCGGCAACGATATGCTCACGCGGGGGCGCGGATCGTACCCGCCGAGGGCGACGCGATCTGTGAGATGAATTGCTCCGGCGAGGTGCCGACGGCGTCGACGTCGATCACCGCGCAGGCCGACCTGATCCAACGGCCGGACCTGATCGACCTGATCCTGATGGACGGCTGCATCAACGACCTCGGCTTCGGAATGATCATCAATCCGCTCACGGCGGACGAGGAGCTGATCGGGCTCACGGAGCAGTTTTGCCGGGAGGAGATGGCGACGCTCTTACGGAAGGTCCGCGGGCTCGCACCCCAGGCGCACATCATGGTGACGGGCTACTTCCAGATCGTCGGACCCGACAGCGATATCTTCGCGCTGCGCACCTGGGCGATGATGTACGGCTTTATCACGGAAGGGGGCGATCTGCCGCTGGTAGATGAGCTCGTGCATCAATCCGTCATCTTCCGCGACGTGGCCCACGAGAGTCTCCGGGCGGCCGTCGAGCAGGTGAACCGGGAAACGGGGGCCGAGCCGCTGATCGCCTTTGCCGACCCCGCGTTCGGACCTGAGAATGCGGTCTTCGCACCGGAGAAGTGGCTCTGGAGCCTGACTTCCGTGCCCGAGCTCATTGCCGGCTTCGACTTTGACCTGGCGCTTTTTCCAGAGGACCCGCGGCAGGATTTTCGGCTGGAGCGCTGCTTTGAACCCGAGGCCATCGACGCGACGCTGTTCTGCCTCTACTCCTCGGTCGGGCATCCCAACCCGAGCGGTGCCCGGGCCTACGCCGACGCTATCATCCGGGGGCTGCGGGACCTGGGCGTCCTGCCGGCGGCGAGCACCGGGGAGTAGGGTGAGCGTCAACATAGTGGGTGGGGCGGGCCTCCGTGCCCGCCAGTAC
>JAGMDK010000297.1 GCA_023128695.1 Phycisphaerae bacterium | reverse complement strand
GGAGTCAAGCAGAGAATCAGTTACGGAGAAAACCTCTCCCGCAACGACGTCCGGGACAGAGCCCGGACGCTATACGACTGTTGCGACACGAATGGGCTGGATTATTCGTGTCCCCCACCGCTAAAGGACCTGTCGATTTAATTGGAACGGCTTTTGCTATAGATTTCCAGTTGTGGAGCATATGCTAAATCAACGTTTCGAGCACGCACGGTTGTAGGGAGACGACTGGCATGAGTGGATGGAGCCAACCCCCCTGGCCGCGAGACCAGATTCTGCTGTTCACACAGACGCTGGGAGACCGCATTCCGCCGGACCATTCGGTGCGGCTGTTGTGGGAGATTCTCGACGAACTGGATTGGTCGGCCTGGGAGCAGCACTACGTCTTGGCCGTCGGGCAGCCGCCGATTCATCCCAAAGTGATGGCCGAAGCGTTTCGGTGACGAATTTGCCGCACGAGTTGCGTGATTTAACGCAACGCCAGGAGCGTCTGCGGAAAGCTTTGCAAGCGGCTCAGAAGGCGGACGCCAAAGGCCAGCAGAAGAAGGGGCCCGCGCAGAAGCGTTCGGCCAAGGTTCCGGTGGCCGAGCTTCAAGGTCCGTTTCAAAACGAGGCGGACCAGTTTGTTAACGGCGACCGCCTTCCCGGGCGATCCGCGATTCGTCGCCATATCCCGTTGTTTTCAAAGGGCTACGGCGATTCGGCCCGGTGAGGGCCGCGCGCTCGGTTTTGACGACGAGACGCGGGGCCCCATGTCGAACGGGGCGTTTTCGACCCCGATCCGGCCGAGACTCTCAGACTCTCAACCCGCCCCGGGTCTCCTGGTTAACTCACTCGTTCGGAACGCTCATCGGTCACCGGAACTTCGATACTCGCGGATCTGGCCTTTACGTTTCCTCGGGACTTGTCGATAATGCCCGAGGAAAGGTAACAAGACCGTGGCTAGCGACCGAGTCCAACAGGTTGTCGATCTGGCGCGCGAAAAGGGCTTGCTGCGCCCGCGCGATCTCGCGGCCGTGGGCATCCCGCGACAGTACCTCCGGATGCGCCAGCAGATCGCTCGCAACGGCTTCCAATCAGCGGATTCGTTCGTTCACCGTCGTGAGATGGCAGACTCAGAGGCGGATTGAGACTCGTCGAATTGACAAGTGAATTGCCCTCCGCATTGCTACCTGCCCTGCGGCGCGCTCCCCATGTGCCTGATCCATGACGACCCAGCATGCGCCAACAAACTGCTGCAAGTGATGAACGTGACCAACGTCCACATCCTACCCAAAGGAAGCAAGCTGCCGCCGCTCGACAACGAGACGGCCGAGTACTTCCGCAGTCTGTGTCCTCGGCTGGCGGAGAATTCGCTACCGCTGCCGGCAGTCTGCCGACACCTGGATCCACCAGCGGCGGATCGCAACGATACGAGCGATTGAGCAGTGCGATGGACGTACCCTGCTCTCTGCGGATTCTCGGCACGGATGCGAAACCGGCGCCGTCGCGAAAAAGGCTGAAGCTCTCCGCCTTGCAGGTGGCCAAACGATGAATCGAACCAAGAACGGCCAGCCTGACGACGTCGAGCAACGCGGCATCGTCTGCCCAAAGTGCGGCTGCTGGCATTTCCGCGTCATCTACACGCGCCCGGCGTGGGGCGGTCGTATCATGCGCCGGCGTGAATGTCGCCACTGTGGCCGGCGGAGCCGAGAAAACGGCACTGCTTCATTTGTTCTCCCGCCTGCGAGTCATTATTATGGCCGCGTTGGGTCGAATTGACAGCTTCGGCCGGCACGAGGAGGCAAGTCATGTCAGCGATTGAACGAATGCGTAACGGATACGTGATCGGTTTAGCCGTACTCGTGCTGGGGTTCGCTGCACCGGCCGCGCTGCACGGTAACATCGTCTACGTCGCTGACGATGCTGCGCTTGGCGGTGACGGCACGAGCTGGGACACAGCCTTCAGGTATCTTCAGGATGCGCTGGCGACGGCGACGGACGGTGGTGAGATTCGGGTCGCACAGGGCATCTACAAGCCCGACCAGGACGAGGCCGGCAACGTCACACCCGGCGACCGCGAAGCGACGTTCCAGCTCATCAATGGCGTCGCCCTCTACGGCGGCTACGCTGGAATCACGGAAGCCGATCCCGATGTCCGGGACGTTGAGTTGTACGAAACGATCCTGAGCGGCGACTTACTCGGCGACGACGGGCCTGATTTCGCCAACAACGAGGAGAACAGCTACCATGTTGTAACGGGCAGTGGTATAGACGCCACCGCTGCTCTCGATGGCCTCACTATCGCCGCCGGGAACGCCAATGGCGAGTACGGAGAGCCTACGCAGCGCGGTGGCGGGATCTACGGCGACCACGGTAGCCCGACAATCACGAACTGCACGATCGTCGGGAACATGGCATTCTACGGCGCTGGCATCTACTGCTGGTACAGTAGCCCGGTAATGTCCAACTGCATCATCAACGGGAACTTAGCAGACCGTAGCGGCGCCGGTGTTCATTGCCACCACTACAGCGACCCGATGGTCACCGATTGTCTGATCAGTGGCAACTCCGCAGGTTGGAACGGTGGCGCCATTTGCTGCGATTGGGGCAGCCCGACGATCACGAATTGCGCGATCGTTGCGAACACCGCCACGGATCATGGTGGCGGAGTCTACCTATGGAACAGCGATGCATCATTCAGCAACTGCACAATCAATGGGAACTGGTCCGATTGGCGTGGCGGCGGCGTCTCGTGCTGGGGAGGGAGCAGTCCGACGTTTACAAACTGCACGATCGTCGAGAATACTGCTCCCTACGCGTGGGGTGGTGCGGTCCATTGTGATGGTAGTAACCCAATAATCGTGAACTGCGTTTTGTGGGCCAACACGTCTCCCGCGATTTCTGGTTCGGGTCCCGCGGTCACCTACAGTGACGTCCAAGGCGGTTGACCGGGCGCCAGCAACATCGATGCCGATCCGATGTTTGTAGACCCGGACGGACCTGACGACATCCCTGGCACAGAAGACGACAACCTGCATTTGTCAGCCGGGTCACCTTGCGTTAACGCTGGGGACAACGATGCTCCGTCCCTGCCTGAACAGGACTTTGAAGGCCAACCGCGGATCCAAGAGTGTCGCGTCGATATGGGCATTGACGAATCGCCACACTTCTTCGACTGCAACGACAACGGTCTATCAGACGCCTGCGACATCGCCACCGGCACCAGCGAGGACGACAACGGCAACGGCATCCCCGACGAATGCGAGCCAGACGCCTGGTACGTGGATGACGACGCATCGAATGACCCCGGTCCTGGCGATCCGACTGTCAGCGACCCGCTGGAGGATGGATCACTGGAGCACCCGTTCGACGCAATCCAGGAGGCTATCGACGTGGCGTTCCATGGGCAAGACGTGGCTGTGTTCGACGGCACCTACACGGGCATGGGCAACAAGAACCTCGACCTTGACTTGAAGGCCATCACTGTCCGCTCCCAAAACGGTTGTCCGGAGGCGTGCATCATCGACTGTGACGGTGACGGGCGCGCGTTCCTCTTCCATCGCGAGATGTCCGACTCGGTGGTTGAAGGATTCACCATCACAGGTGGGTACGCGCAGAGGGGCAGCGCCATCTATTGCGTGTCTGGGAGTCCCACGATTACAAGCTGCATGATCACCGGGAACACCGTCTACGGGGTATGGCTTAGCGGCGGCGGGGCCGGCGTCTATTGTTACAACAGCAGTCCCACGATCGCCAACTGCAGGATCGCGGAGAATAGCGCCCTGAACTCTGTTGGCGGTGGCATTAGGTGCTCGGACAACGGCAGCCCAACGATCATCAACTGCGCGATTACACAGAACATCGCGGAGCACGGCGGCGGCATCTTTTGCTATGGTAGCGGCCCGACGATCACCAACTACACGATCACGGGAAACACTGCGACCGACTACGGCGGCGGCATCAACTGCTACCAGTACGAGACCAGCCCAACGATCACTAACTGCACGTTCACTGGGAACAGCGCAGGCATCGGTGGCGCCGTCTATTGCCACTACTATAGTTACACGACGATCACCAACTGCATTCTGTGGGCTGATGCACCTGACGAACTGTGCGTATCTTCCAGTAGTAGTCCCGTGATCACGTACTGCGATGTTCAGGGCGGTTGGCCAGGCGTGGGTAACATCGACGCCGCCCCGTGCTTCGTCGATCCCGCAGACGATTTCCACTTGCTGCTCGCCTCACCCTGTTTAGATGCGGGCAGCAATGCTGCCGTTCCACCGGACCTCACCATTGACCTGGACGGCAAGCCGCGTATTATCGATGGTAACAGCGACGGCCAAGCCGTAGTCGATATGGGGGCGTATGAGCGAAGGACGGTCGAGGAACCGGACCAGCTTCACCTAGCGGGACCGATACCGAATCAGGTTCCCGTTGGGGATACACGGGCACGCTCGACGCGATGGTGCAGGCAGACTTCGTAGGCCTGCCCGGCTGGGATGTGGTGTTCACTAGGCTGAGTGGCAGCTTCATGTTCGCCGCCGGGGACCAAGAAGATCGAGACTGATCAGGGAGCCTTGCAGAGAACCAGCCCGTAACGGAGAGGGCTATCGTAGTATAATGGCGTCGGTGAACAGCGGAGAGTGCACACATGGGAGCACCAGAGGGCGACGAAGTGGGGCGGTCGTTGACGGAACGATTGCGCTTGACCGACTATGACCCCGACGCGGCTTTGCGTGAAGCCGGAATGGTCGGCCCGACTATCTTGGGCATCCTCGCCAACTCATTAGGAGAGGAAGACAAGCGCATCCGGAGAAACGCAGCCAAAACCTTGGGCCACATCGGCCCGGCTGCCGAGGCGGCCGTTCCGGCGCTGATTTGTGCTCTTCGGCGCGAAGCCGAAATCGACCGCGAGTTCAAAAAGACGCATCGTGATGCAGATGATTACGCGCGGATTATGTTCGAATACGAAAGCGCCCGCGTCAATATCCGGGACGCCCTCACGCGAATCGGCACCCCGGCCGTCCGCGCGCTTATCGCGGCTCTCAGTGACGACAGCAGAGAACTCCGGCGCGATGCGGCTCGGATTCTGCTGGAGGCGAAACCGAAGTCGCCGGAGGCGCTTGCGGCCTTAGTCCAAGCGTCGACTAACCTGGATCTACAGCTTCGGTGTTTGAGCGTGGAGGCGTTGGGTGAGATTGGCTCTGCTTCGCCGGAGGTTATCTCGGCTTTCGCCAAGGGTCTGCGGGATTATGACGAACGCGTTCGCCGCGAGGCCGTCGAGGCCATTGGTAAACTGGGGCCGGATGCCGCCTTAGCTCTTCCCGCGCTGGTTGAGGCCCTGGAAGATGAGTACTGCTCCGTACACGGGCGGGCGGCGGTGGTCCTCGGACGTCTCGGCGATATCGCCAAGCCTGCAGTCCCCGCCCTGCTGAAGCTCTTCGGAGAAGACCCTGACGGTCACACGGAAGTGGCGGATGCTGTGACGAGAATCGACCCCAGGTCGCGACGGGTGGTAACATCGCTTCGGAGGCAACGGGAGGCCTGGGATGCCCCGATTGCCTGCAAAGAGGATTTGCTCCAGCGGATACAGGATCTTGGCCTGGGTCGCTGGGCCACGGAGCTTGAAGGGCTCATCCGTCCATCGATGCGCATCCGCACTCGGCGCGTTGCGCTGAAATCTCTGCCCCTTGGCGCATCGCGGATCGGTGGCCAACCGGACCTGCCGTCTGACTGGCAGTGGCCGACATGGAACGGAAGAGCACTCGACTTCCTAGCCCAGATCCGCCTCGCGGACGTGGCCTCACTGGATGACGAACATCTTCTTCCTGCCACGGGTTGGCTGTACATCTTCTACGATGTAAAAAAGGCCGAACAGCTATCGGAAGAGGAGGTCGGCTTCAACCCGAGCTGTTGGTCAGTTCTTCACTACGCTGGAGATGAACATCTGTTGGTCAGAATCCGTCCACCCTTCAAGCGGAAAGACTGCGACGCAGACAGCACCGAGAACTACCGGCGGTTCGGTGGCTATCGACCTTGCGCGCTTGAATTCGCGCCGGATTGGATGACGCCTCCAGCATCTTCGACGCTGTTTGCGCTGTCGCTGGCCGAGGAGGAAGACAACGCCTACTCGGAACTAGCGGAGCGGCCTCTCCTCTATAGCGAAACTCATATGGGAAAGCGTCGCTCCGGTGGCCACCGCCTGCTTGGCCATCCCAATCCAGTTCAAGATGCCGTTGAGCTTGCCTGTGAGATCCAATCGCGCGCACGAGGCCGTCAAGAATGGGGAGAGCTGATAAACATATGCCATAAACCGGAGATCATCGCGGCGGCTTCGAGGTGGCGTCTGCTGCTGCAGCTTGATTCAGACAGCAACGCGGAGATGATCTGGGGCGACGTCGGTGCATTGTACTTCATGATGCCGCACGAATCGCTCATGAAACGTGCCTGGGACGACGCGCAATTGGTGCTGCAGTGTGGATAGTACCCAGGCGCTGGGTTCACGTTCTCCTCTGAAGGAGTCGACCTCCGAGCACGGCGTCTTCGTCGAAGCGTACGACTACGGCGTCGAAAACGATGTGCTCTGGACGGACGAAAGCGCCGACCGCTGCGTGCGCTATCTCGTAACGCACCAGGAATTGACCAAGCTGGGATATTCGGCCAGCAGCCGTCTGGTGGCAATACTTCTCCATGGGCTGGGCTACAGCCTCCAGGGCAACCGCAAGACGATTGAGGGAAAACAGCATCCCGACCGCAATGCGCGGTTCGAGTACATCAACGCCCGCGTGACGGCCCAGATGCGTGCCGCCCAACCGGTCATTAAATGGTGGCTGGCTCAGGGGAGACGCGCCTATCCTAAACCCGAATAATTCACCGCGGAGCACGCAGAGATCTTAGAGCAGCCTCGCGGCT
>JAGMDK010000296.1 GCA_023128695.1 Phycisphaerae bacterium | reverse complement strand
CCCCGTGCCGGCCGAACCACCGGCAAGATGCCGGTGCCACACAATGTGGCGGTCGGCCCCCGTGGCGGCCGAATTGACCATATAGGCGTACGGTTCGACCTCATCCGGCTGGTCGGCGGCGAGGGCCTCCAACGCCATGGCCGCTTCTGCTTCGTGTCGGTTGCGGCTGCACAAGCCGAGCAGAAAGCTGACCGCATCGAAGACCCGCCCGAGGCTCGAGGTCGGCGGAGCATTGATAGACCCGGCGGCCTGCTGCTCGAACACTTGCATATCCTCTGAGGAAGGCACGGCGCCCTCCGAAGAGCCGCGGGCCGCCCGCAGCAGAGCCGCGGCTGGCCGCCAGGTATCCAGCGCCGCCGCGTCTCCGCCGACGAGCGGGTAATACTCCAGGTGCCCGGCCCGCTTATACTCACCGCGTTCGCACAGCAGCACCTCACAGCCCCACACCGCCCGGTCGGGGCCGAAGCCGGTCCCGTCGCAGGCCAAGCCGACGACCGGTCCCGCCTCGCCCCATTCGGCCATCACGCTCAGCACGTGCGCGTGGTGGTGCTGCACCGCGATCACCGGCAGCCCCAGCCCCCGCGCGTACTCGGTCGCGAGATACTGGGGGTGCAAATCGCACGCCACCGCGTCCGGCTCAAACCCGCACAGCGCTTTGAGGCGGTCGATGGCCCGGACGAAGTGGCGGAAAGCGTCCGGGTGCGAGAGGTCGCCGAGATGCTCGCTCAGCACGGCTTCCCCGCCGGTCAGCAGGCAGCAGGTCGATTTCAACTCGCCGCCGACCGCCAGAATCTTCCTGTCCCGCACGCTTCGCAATGGTTCATCATCGCCAAAACCCGCCAGCCGAAGCGGTCGCGGGGCATACCCCCGCGCCCGGCGAAGCGGCACGACTTCGTCCCGGAAGGTGAACACGACCGAGTCATCGATCGGCCGGAATATCTCCCGGTTGTGCAGCAGAAACGCGTCGGCCACGTCGGCCAATTCGTCGAGCGCGTCATCGTCCCGGTATGTCAACGGCTGCCCGGCCAGGTTCGCCGACGTCATGACCAGCGGTCCGAGGCCCTCCGCGAAGAGCAGGTGGTGAAGCGGGGCGTAGGGCAACATGAGCCCGAAGTCGCGGCAGCCCCGCGCCACCGACGGCGCCAAGGCGTCCCGGTCACGTACCCGTGCCAGCACGATCGGAGCCGCGGGCGAGGTCAGCGCGTCCTCGTCAGCCGGCGTCAGCCGACACAGGTTTCTCGCGGTCGCGAGGTCGGGCACCATTACGGCCAGCGGTTTCCCATCCCGCAGCTTTAGCTCGCGCAGCCGCCGCACGACCTCTTCCAAGTCCGCCCGACAGGCCAGGTGATACCCGCCGATGCCCTTGACGGCGACGATTTGCCCCGAGTCCAACAGCCGGGCCGTCTCACGGATCGGATCGCCGGCGATCAATTCTGTTCTTTTGTAGCGGCCGGGCTCCGTACCGGCCGTTTCACCGGCAGGATGCCGGTGCCACACAGAACTGTAGCGGCCGGGCTCCGTACCGGCCGTCTCACCGGCTGGAAGCCGGTGCCACACAGAAGTGTAGCGGCCGGGCTCTGTACCGGCCGAACTGTCGCGGCCGGGCTCCGTACCAGCCGTCTCACCGGCAGGATGCCGGTGCCACACGGGGGCAGGATGCCGGTGCCACACAGGGGCAGGATGCCGGTGCCACACTCGACAAAGTCGCAACCGCGGCCCGCAAACCGCACACGCGTTCGGCTGGGCATGAAACCGCCGATCGGCCGGATCGCCGTATTCGCGCGCGCAGGGCGGGCACAACTCAAAGACGGCCATGGTCGTCCGCGGCCGGTCATACGGCACGCTCCGAATGATCGAGTACCGCGGCCCGCAGTTCGTGCAGTTGATAAAGGGGTAGCGATACCGCCGATCGCCGGGATCAAGCAGTTCGCGCAGGCAGTCCGCGCACGTGGCTGCGTCGGGCGTGACCTCGGGCCGCCGCTCGGGATCGGCTTGCGAGGCGCGAATGCGGAACGTCGTCTCGCCGAGCGGTTCGAGGTCTTGTCGTGTTAAGTCCGCTATTTTTGCCAATGGCGGTAGGTGTCTGATTAGGTCGTGCTCGAACGCCTCTACTGCACCCGGTTCCCCCTCGACCTCAAGCACGGCCCCGTTGCTGTTATTGGCGACGTGCCCGCCCAGGCCATGTGTGGTCGCCAGGCGATACACATAGGGACGAAAACCGACCCCCTGCACCTGCCCGCGCAGGTCGAATCGTCGCCGGATTGGGGCTGGATTTACTGACACACACACAACTCCGCCATCGGCTAACGACCGTACCTCAATTGCCGGCTTCTGCCAATAGATCACGAACGACCGCGCGGGCTGAAGCCCGCGGCTCTTCGCGCGGGGTATTGTTAGGCGCACTTGGCGTGGTTGACTGTCCTGAGCGACGCCGAAATGGCCCGGCCGTCCCAAAAAAATCTAAAAAAACCGTCACTTGTCGGCGCCTTTTACGTTTCTGACCTTGGCGGGCCGCGTGGGCCCGGTTTTCTACCAAGCGGCACGAGACGCGACACGAAAGGAGAAAGTCCGATGAAATCCGTAATGCCCTACATCACAATGGTTCTGGCATTGGGGGCCCTCAGTAGCGGCGCGCTCGCCCAGTTGATGGATCTCTACGACGTCGACTTCGGCTATCCGCCGCACCCCTTGAATCAACCCCCCGTGACCGGTGCCGGCACACCGCCGCGCGATCGCCCCACGTTGGTGTGGCCCGGCGACCCAACGGTCGTGTCTTCCTGCGGCTACCTGACCGATCGGCCCTGCCGGTTCGGCAATGGAACGACGGGGGGGGGATGGACTGGACTTTACCGTCGAGTCAACCGCCTATGACTGGGAGGTCCCGTGCGTCTATCGCGAGTACCACATTGAATTCCAGCTCGTCGTCGGCCAGGTCACCCTCTTCACGCTCTATTTGTACTGCCCCGACGAATTCCAGATCGACTTCCAAACCTATCAAAGTGGACAGGGTCGCGTCTCCGTGGAATCCAATGAAGTTGACACGTTCACATATGGGGACCTTCTGTCGGTCGAAATTGACCTGGACATCCCGGACGACTCGGTGATTCTCAAGATCGATGGCAGCCAGGTCTACTCCGGGTCCATTCCAGGCACCGGCAACGGGCTGGACATCGTCTGGTTCTATATGCCGGGCTTCACCGTCAATGATGTCGCCGCGGTGGACAACATCTACATCACCGGCAACAGCCCCTACTATTGTCGTCCGTGGATCATTGAACACCCGGAGGGGGGCGAAGTCTGTGACGGTGATTCCTTCACGATGGACGCTACGGCGGACGGTACGACGCCGCTCTCTTGGCAGTGGCAGATTGACGGCCCCTATGGCTGGGAAAACATACCGGGAGCCACGAGTTCCCAATACACCATCGACCCGGTCTCCGAAGGCGACGAGGGCGCGTACCGCGTCGTCGTCAGCAACAGCTACGGCTCAGCTAACAGCAACACGGCCGGGCTTCTCGTTAATCCCAGTAGCACGGTGCCAACGAACGTGAATGCTTCAGACGGAAGCTATCCCGATCGTGTTCACATCACGTGGAACGAGGCGGCGTATGCCGAGCAGTACCACGTGTACCGCAACGGCTCGGCGATCGGCAGTTGGCAAACCAGCAGAACCTACGACGACTACTCCGGCACACCAGGCGTCACGTATGACTACGCCGTCGCGTCCCGCAATACCGAGTGCGGCGAAAGCGCGCTTAGCAGCGCCGACGGCGGCTGGCGCGCCCTCTCCGCCCCCACTGGCGTTTCCGCCAGTGACGGCACGTACACCGGCTATGTGAGCGTGACCTGGAACACTGTCAGCGGGGCCAGTCACTACCGCGTCTACCGAAACACGAACAACAATCCCAATACGGCCACCGCATTGGGAAGTTGGCAGACCGGCGCGAGCTACAACGACAGCGGAGCCACACCCGGCACGACGTACTACTACTGGGTCAAGGCGGCTACCAGTAGCGGCGGGGCACACGCCAGCGGCTTCAGCGGCTACAACACCGGCTGGCGGGCGCTGTCTGCCCCCAGCGGCGTCTCCGCCACTGATGGTACGTACACCGGCTATGTGCGTGTGACCTGGAACACTGTCAGCGGGGCCAGCTATTACCGCGTTTACCGGCACACCAGCAATAACTCCGGCAGCGCCACGGCCGTGAGCAATTGGCAGACCGGCACAAGCTACAACGATTCGTCCGCGACGCCCGGCATGACCTTCTACTACTGGGTCAAGGCTGCCACCAGCAGCGGCGGGGCGCACGCCAGCGGCTTTAGCGGCTCCAACACCGGCTGGCGAGCTCTGTCGGCGCCGACTAACATTTCTGCCAGCGATGGTACAGAGGTCGACGGGGTTCACGTCACGTGGAACAGCTCCGCCGGCGCCAGCCATTACCGCGTCTATCGCAGCGCCGAGGACAATCCCAGCACTGCCGAGACCCTGAGCGGTTGGCAAACAGCGTCGAGCTACGTGGACGCCGACACCGTACCCGGCGAGGTCAACACCTTCTACTACTGGGTCCGAGCCGCCACCAGCAGCGGCGGCAGCCGCCCCAGCGCGCTCAGCGCCTCCGATAGCGGCTGGCGTGGCGAAGACTGCCAGCCCAACCAGGTGGCCGACCTGCTTGAATCGGCCGACTGGAACGGCCCTGACCAGGGCTTGTACACCGATCCGAACAACTGGATCTGCCACCACGCCGGCGAAAGCGTCGTCCCGCTTGCTCACGCGCTGCTCGAAAACACCAGCACCACCGACCCGAACCTGGCAAAGCTCGACGACGCTTCCACGAACGCCCTCTGCACGCTCACGATCCGGTCGGTCGACGCGGCGCAGCAGAAGCTCCAGATCGCGGCCGGCTCGCAACTGACAACGTCGGAGACTACCCTGGTCGAGGCCGGCGGTTGGTTGCAGGTGAGCGGTGGGGTCTTCACGGCTCATACCCTGATGACTGGGGCGGCGCAATCGCCGGCTGTCGCTGGACAACTGGACTGCTGGGATCGCGTCTATACAAACGAGGACTACGACCACTACGGCCTCGGCTACAACTACGCTTCCGGCTACATTAGCGCGGGGCGTGACTGGTACATCCGAACTGGTGCCACCTTCCACAACATGAACGGGACAGTCGTGGTCGGCGGTGACTTCATTGAGGAAGAGGATAGCACTTGGACCGGCCCGACGCCGCCAAAGCGTTTGGCCGGCCAGGGTGGCGGCACGCTGGTCGTGATGGGTGATTGCCACTTGGCTGCCGGAGCAACGTTCGAGTCCCCGGACGGGCTCGTGCAACTGGCCGGCAATTGGGACTGTGCCATCAACGACCCGGCGCGCATCGACATGAGCACGGGCACGCTCCAGCTCGTCGGCATGCCGGGTGACACGCAGCAGGTCGAGGTGTTGGCGCCGGATAACGGAGAGGTCGTGAACCCGACGGACCCGGCGCTCTTCCGCATCGGGCACCTGCAAGTCGGCCCGACCCAGACCAGCGTGCAACTTGTCAACAACCACGACAACACCGGCGGTGGCGGAGACGAAACCCTGTACGTCGCCCAGCTTGAGCTCGCGGACAACACGACGCTCGTACTGGACGGTGCCAACGTCTACTACACGGAGATTCAGGTCGGCACTAACGTCACGATCGACGACACCGGTGGCGGCGCCGTGGTGGGCATCGACTGCAACAACAATGGCGTCGCCGATCAGCAGGATCGCGCCGACTGCGACGGCAGCCCCTGGTGTTCGGATTGCAACACCAATGGTGTGCTCGACGTGTGCGACATCAGCTACGGCACGAGCCCGGATTGCAATACCAACGGCGTTCCCGACGAGTGTGACATCGCCAGTGGGACAAGCCAGGACTGCAACATCAACGGCATGCCCGACGAGTGCGAAGCCGGGGTCGGTGACATCACCATGGCCGGCGGCTTTGTCGGCAAAATCTTCGAGCTCGACCCGCCCTACCCACTCGGCAGCGGCAACCCGAATCTGGGGACCATGCGCAACGGCGTATACCCGCCGGTGGGATCAATGGAATACTGGGCCCAGTACGACACCTTCCACAATGGCGACCAGGGCGACGAGGACTGGATGGGATACGAATTCTCCTTCGCCCGGGAGTTCCACGGCCTCATCTTCCAAGAGGGCATGCACTTCTGGGACGGCGGCTGGTTCGATGAATTCCAGGTCCAGGTTCGCAGCGACGGCACCTGGACCGACGTGGCGAATTTGAACGTCGACCCGCCCTATCCCGGCAACAACGGCGTCAACTTTGAGACGTTCACGCTGACCTTCGATCCGCTGGCGGGTGACGCCATCCGCATCTACGGCAATCCCGGCGGCGAGGCCAATTTCATCGGTTTCGGCGAGTACCGGGTATTGGCGATGCTGCACCCGACCTTCGACTGCAACACCAACGGCGTGCTCGACGAGTGTGACATCGCCGCCGGCACGTCGCAGGACGACAACGGCAACGGCATCCCCGACGAATGCGACGCTCCGCCGGTCTGTCCCGGCGACAGCAACTGCGACGGCGCGATCAACTGGCGCGACATCGACTTCTTCGTGGCGGCGATGAACGACAACGTGACGGCGTGGGAGGCTATGTTCGCTCCCGGCACGCCGAGTTGCGCCTTCGAGAATAACGACGCGAACGCCGACGGCACGGTCAATTGGCGTGACATCGATTTACTCGTCGCGCTGATGAATACGACCTGCCCGTAGACGGACGGGTAGTGCCATGGAAGGGAGGGCGAAGCTCCCGGGAGGGCGAAGCTCCCGCTGAGCCGCGGCGTCCCTGGCTCGGCAGGAGCCTCGCCCTCCCTCTCGCTGGTGCGGCTGGGTGGCACGGCCGTGTCGGCCGTGAATACCTGCACTCTGCACACGGCTGGCACAGCCGTGCCACCCATTCGCACACGGCTGACACAGCCGTGCCACCCATTCGCACACGGCTGACACAGCCGTGCCACCCATCGTACCGCCTCCAATCATCCCCCCGCCCCGTTCGCCGGCCCGCCTTCCGATGCCCCGGCGCTTTCTTCGAGAGCCGGGGACCTCGGCAAGGCGGAGGTGGGGCTGGTGTCGGCGGAAGGTGCCGGATCGTCGCCCAGTTTGGCCGCCAACTCGGCGAACTCGCGTTCACGCTTCAGGAACGCCTCGACGATGGCCGGATCGAACTGGGAGCCGGATGATTCAAGGATGATGGTCACGGCCCGGTCATGGCTGAAGGCGTCCTTGTAAACGCGTTTCGTGGTCAGGGCATCGTAGACATCCGCCAGCGCGACGATGCGGGCGGGCAAGGGGATCTCGCCACCCTTGAGGCCTCTCGGATAGCCGGAGCCGTCGTACCATTCGTGATGACCGTGGGCGACCTGTTCGGCCATCACCAGGAAGCGGACGCCGCGGGCCCGGTCGACGACGGAGCGGATGGTTGCGGCGCCGATCTCGGGGTGCGTTTTCATGATCGCCATCTCGGCGGGCGTGAACTGGCCGGATTTGAGCAGAATGCGATCGGGAACCGCGACCTTCCCAATGTCGTGCAACGGGACGGCCCGCCTCAAATCGCGGAGGAACTCATCGTCGATGATGGCACGATATTCATCGCTGGAGCGCAGTTCCTCGCCGAGCATCAACGAAAAGCAGGTGACCCGATCCAGATGCTTCCCCGTCTCGACATCCCGGCGTTCCGCCAAGCTTGCCAGGGCGACGACAACCGAGTCACGCGCGTCGTCGCGGGCCTGTCGGCTGGTGCAATCGTGAATCGCCGAGGCCGCGATGTTGGAGATGAGATCGATGTACTCCAGTTCCACGGTGGCGAACGGGCGTTGCTCCAACCGGTCTGTCACGTTCAGAACCCCGACCACATTGCCCCAGGAGCCCAGGGCGGCGGAGATCATGGGCACGCTGGCATAGATGTCTGAATCGTATTTATGGTGCCGGGCCCGGGCCTCCTCAGCCGTGTTAATGACCACGGCCTGACGGGACTGGAAGACCTGCCCCGCCGTTGCCTCGCCGATAGGAACGCGCACCTTGGCCGCAATCTCGGGGGCGATGCCGAGTGACTTTGCGATACTGAGGAATCGGTTGTCCTCATCCGGAAGCATGATCGAGACCCGCCGGCTGAACGTTACCGCGGCGGTGACAAACAGCGTTTTCTCGAGAATCGCATCCAGCGCTTTGGCCACGGCCAATTCCCGGCAGAAGTCCAACAAAAGGGTCAGAATCCGAGCCTGTTCGCCGCGCATCTCGTTGCTGCGGAGCAGCTCCATCCGGCCGAGTTGCAGGCGGGCCATGGACCTGACGCGGAGGGTGAACTCTTTTGCTCGGAATGGTTTGGTGAGGTATTCGTCCGCCCCGGCCTCGAGACCCGCGACGATGTCGGTCGCCTCGGAGAGGGCGCTGGCCATGATGACCGGGATGTCGCGCGTGGCCGAGTCCGCCTTGATTCGCCGCGTGCACTCCAAGCCGTCCATGTTGGGCATCAAGGCGTCCATGACGATGATATGAGGGGGGTCATGCTCGATCGTCGCCAGGGCAGCGAGGCCATCCACGGCCTCGGTGACGAGGTAGCCTTCCTGCTCTAATAGCTTTCGACAAAGTGCGCGCGCGCCGGCGGCGTCGTCGACGACCAGAACTCGGAGCGCTTCAGGTTCAGCCATAGGACCGATCCGCGTGGGTCGTAACCGTGACCGGGGTCCGAGTGCGACGACACGGAGCAGCCGGGACGGCCACTATCCCCTCTTGAAGAAGAGCCGCGGCTCTTCGGAGTTCTCGCGTTCCTCCATAGTCTTGAGACTTATGAAACACGGTACTAGAAGTGGATATCGGGTAGTTGGCAAAAGCGTATGAGTTAGCCGCGAACGCGCGGGAACGGCGCGGGCGGCGTCCGATATACACTGCTCTTGAGCAGTGTTTTCTTATGACCAGCGGTCGCTTGGGCACTGCTCAAGAGCAGTGGCACACCGCCGATGGGTGGCACGGCCGTGTCGGCCGTGAATACCTGCGACTTGTACACGGCTGACACAGCCGTGCCACCCATCGACACGGCTGACACAGC
>JAGMDK010000295.1 GCA_023128695.1 Phycisphaerae bacterium | reverse complement strand
ACCGGCTTCCAGCCGGTGATTCGGCCGGCACGGGGGCCGGCCGCTAACAAGGCGGCGACCGGGAACGAGCACGAGAACGGGGCGAGAACAAGTGACAACTCGTCCGCCCCCTCGCTCAGGGCACCGACCGCAAGTGACCCGCGGCGATGGATTAAACCAACATCACACAACCTATGGTAGCACGAATAGTGTCAGTGTACAGTACTGGTGAAGCTCCGCCTTCACGCCGACCGCGGGACCGCCAGTGATGCAGCGGCGGCGGAGTGTTAAGGCATTGATCGACATCATGAGGACCTGCCATGCAACGGTATAAGAAACTCGGCGTGTTCCTGCACGATTCCCCCGCGGATGATACCGCCCTGGAATACACCGGCGTGTTCGCCAAACTGGCCGAGAGCGAGTCGGTGTACTGCATCCACGTCCGCGAGCCCGAACTCGAGGAAGAAGACCCGGACGTGGCCGCCCTGGAAGCCGAGGTGCGGCGGAAGCTGCCCGCGGACGTGGCCAAGATCACCAAGGTGGAAGTGCACAAAGGCACCGGCGTGCCGGAAATCCTCCGCAGCGCCCGCGATGACGAGCTCGATATGATCATCGTCGGCCGCCGCCTGCCCTCCGAGCAACTGGGCATCGGCGACGCGTTTTCACGTCTGGCGCGGAAGGCTCCCTGCAACGTCCTGGTGGTTCCCACCCACGCCCAGCCGCACCTGGAACGTATCTTCGTCCCGGTCGACTTGTCCGAACACTCCAAGCTGGCCCTCGAGCAGGCCATCGCTATCGTGAAAGCCGGCGGGGCCGCCAAGCCGCAACTGGTGGTACACTCGAACTTCACCATCGGTTACGGCTACAGCAAGCTGGGGATGAGCCTGCCCGAAGCCATCGCGGAACGTGAGAAAGTGGGCCAAACACAGATGCAGGAGTTCATCGCGGACATGGATGCCGGAGGATTAGACGTCGAAGTCGTCTGCACCTGTTCTGAGAACACAGTGGCTGCCATCCAGGAAGTAGCGGTGGCCCACAAGATGAACCTGATCGTAGTCGGCAGCCGCGGGCTCGGCGCGGATTTCATGCTCGGCTCAACCGCCGAACGCATCCTGCTCCACTCCATGCTGCCCGTTCTGATTGTCAAGAAGAAGGGCGAGACGCGGCACATCCTGGATGCGCTCTTCGGAAGTGGCTGATTCGCGGACGGACTGCTGTGACCGGATTGAGGCCGGCTGCTACGCCGAGAAGTCGTCCCCGCGTTCCAGGAACGTCAACACCTCATCCACGACCGCACACATCCGCCGCATCCCGCCGTGGGTTCGCGACGCGACGTGGGGCGTGAGGATACACCGCTCGCAGGTAAAAAGCGGGTGCGTCGCCGGCAACGGCTCGGGCTCGACGACATCGAGCGCCGCGCCGCCGAGCCGGCCCGCCTGCAAAGCGGCCGTCAAAGCTGCGGTGTCCACCACCGCTCCCCGAGAGGTGTTGATCAGCAAGGCCTTCGGCCGCAGGCGCGAAAGCACCTCCGCGTCCACCAGTCCCCGCGTCTGCTCGGTCAGCGGGACGTGCAGCGTTACTATGTCGCTTTCCGACCAGATCGTTGGCTTGTCAACGGGCTCGGCGGGGAAATCAAACGGCCCGACCTCGACAATATCGTTGTATAGCACGCGGGCCCCAAAGCCGGCGGCACAGCGGCGTCCGACCTGGGCTCCGATGCGGCCCAGGCCCACGATGCCGATCGTCATTTCGCCTAGCTCGTCGCCGTGCGGCTCGGCCCGGGCGGGTTGATATCGTCCCAGCCGATACTCGGCCGCCAGCCGCGGAATGGGGCGTAAGAGCTGTAGCATGAACGCGACCGTAAGGTCCGCCACGGCAACCGTGGCGGCGGCCGGGGTGTGGAGGACGGCGATGCCCAACTCCTCGGCGGCCGCCAGGTCCACCTGCTCGAGGCCCACGCCGGCCACGCCGACCACACGCAGTTTCCGGCCGGCTTCCAACAGAGCACGCGTGACGGGCGTGCTCGTGCAAGCGATGAGCGCCTCGCAATCGCCGATCAGTCCAGACAATGTTTGTTCGTCCTCGGCCGGGGCGCGCACCACCGTGGCGGCGGCTTCCAGCCGTCTTTCGGCATCGCTAGCGAGGGTTTTGGCCAATAGAATCTTGTGCACGACACTCCCCAAGTTGCTTCATTATGTCATTCCGAAGAGCCGCGGGCTTCAGCCCGCGCGGTCGTTCGCGACCAATTGTGGTCTTCTCCTGCGGGGCACCGCGCGGGCTGAAGCCCGCGGCTCTTCTTCTCGCTGGCGCGACTCTTCTTCTCGCTGGCGCGGCTCTTCATCAAGCAGGACCAGCTTTCTGGCGAGGCGGCGTTTCCCGCCGGCGTAGTTGCCCGCAGGCGGCCTCGACATCCGACCCGCGCGAGGTGCGGATGTGAGCGTTGACGCCCCGCGCCCGCAACTCGCGCTGAAACGCGTACGCCGCCGTCGCGCTCGGTCGCCCATACGGCAGCCCCGGCACCGGATTGTACCGCAGCAGATTGATGTTGCACCGCAGCCGCCGGGCGATCCGCGCGAGTTGGGCGGCGTGCCGCTGCTCCGTGTTCACTCCGTCCAGCAGCACGTACTCCAGCGTCACTTCCCGCCCGGTACGCTCGAAGTAGTACACGCACGCGGCGAGCACCTCGGCGATCGGCACCCGGCCCCACGGGATCAGTTCCCGCCGCAACTCGTCGTCCGCGGCGTGCAGCGAGAGGGCCAGGTTTAGTTGTAGGCCCTCGTCGGCGAGGCGGCGGATTTGCACGGGCAGACCGACCGTGCTCAGCGTGATCTTGCGAGCCCCGATCCCGAGCCCCCACGAAGCGTTCATGATGCGGATCGCTTTGACGACCGCGTCGTAATTGGCCAGCGGCTCGCCGATCCCCATCAGCACAACGTTTGTCAGCCGCGGCGGGTGTGAACCGTCGGCGTCAACTCCCGCCGACCCGATCAGACGACGTATCCGCCAGGCCTGTTCGACGATCTCGCCGGCGGTGAGGTTTCGTTGCAGACCGCTGAGTCCACTGGCGCAGAAGCGGCAGCCGACGGGACACCCGACCTGCGTGGAGACACACGCGGTGTTCCGTTCGCCGTCCGGGATCCACACCGTTTCGACGGATTGGCCATCGGGCCAGGTCAGCAGGAGCTTACGGGTTCCGTCGCGGGCGGTGGACTCGGCGGCGAGGCGAGCCCGGGCGATGTCCGCGTGTTCGGCCAGCCAGAGGCGCAGGCTCTTCGAGACGTTTGTCATTTGCGAAAATGCGTCGGCGTTTTTGGCGTAAATCCAAGCGCTGATTTGGTCGGCGCGGTAGGGCGCCTGGCCGCCGGCCACGAGCCAGTCCCGCAGCGCCGACAGTTCCTCCCCCAGCAGGTGTCGCCGCGGCTCGGCCTCGTTGGGGTTGGTTTTCACGTCGTCGATGAGTCCTGCCCGATAAACGTGATTACACCCTATCAGTAGGCTGTATATCAACCTGTTATTTTATCACACATGGCTTACTCTACCAACCCTGTTATTTTATCACACATGGCTTACTCTACCAACATGGATATTGCCCCAGGAACGGCCCAAACGGCAAGATGACCGAACCGCGCTTGCAACACCTTCGTCCGCGGCCTATGCTCAATATGTGGCGGTATAGTTTAACTCAACGGAGGTGACGTGCGATAAACGCTGCAAACCGTGATATCGGTCTCGGTTCTCGGCGGGCAGGGTTTGCGACGGCACCAAGGGTTCATTCAGGAGGCCCCCCATGAGCACTCTCTCAAGTCGTCCCCGTGGCAGCCGTGTGGAAAGCGATGTGACCAAAGCCGACCTTGATTGGGAAAACCTGGACTTCGGGTACCACAAGACGGACTTCAACATCCGCTTTACCTGGCGTAACGGCGCGTGGGACGAGGGAGAGCTCACCGCCAGCGAAATCCTGCCGCTGCACATGGCGGCGACCTGCTTGCACTACGGCCAGGAATGCTTCGAGGGGCTCAAGGCCTTCCATACCAAGCGCGGCGACGTGGTCGTGTTCCGCATCGACGAGAACGCGAGGCGTTTGGGTGTCTCTTGCCGAAAAATTCACATGGAGCCGGTGCCGGAGGATATGTTCATCGACGCGGTGGAGCGTGTCATCAAAGCCAATCTCAAATACGTCCCGCCGTATGGCACCGGAGCCAGCCTGTACGTCCGCCCCATCGTGCTCGGCACGGGCCCGCAAGTCGGGGTGAGGCCGGCGGACGAGTACCTGTTCATGGTCTTCGTCACCCCGGTCGGACCGTACTTCAAATCCGGGTTCAAGCCGGTGCATCTGGTCGTCGAGGAGGAGGTGGACCGCGCGGCTCCGCTCGGCGTCGGCGACGTGAAAGTGGGGGGCAACTACGCCGCCGGCCTGCGGGCCAGCATCAACGCCAAGAAAAAAGGATTCACCGAGGTCCTCTACCTGGACGCGAAGGAGAAACGCTACCTCGACGAGTCCGGCCCGGCGAATTTCTTCGGCATCACCAAGGATGGACAGTATGTCACGCCTGCTAGCCCGTCCATCCTGCCCTCGATTACCAACAAGTCGCTGATCACGCTCGCGGAGGAGTTGGGGCTGCGTCCCCAGCGGCGACCGGTCGATGTCGAAGAGATCTTCGATTTCCAGGAGGCCGGCTGTTGTGGAACCGCCGCGGTCATCACGCCGGTCGGTTCGATTACATACCGAGATCGCAAGGTGGTTTACTCCAAGGACGGCCGGCCGGGGCGCTACTGCGTCGAGCTGTATCAACGGCTAAGGGCGATTCAGCTCGGCGACATGCCGGACAAGTACGGCTGGGTGCACCGGGTCGTCCAGGCCTAGTGCTCTGCCACAACTCAATTGATGGGTTGGTGTGCCACTGCTCTTGAGCAGTGCCCAAACGACCACCGGTCAGAAAAGACACTGCTCAAGAGCAGTGGCACACACGCCGAGCGGGAGGGCGAGGCTCTCACGGGAGGGCGAGGCTCCTGCCGAGCCAGGGGCGCCGCGGCTCAGCGGGAGCTTCGCCCTCCCATATCTGCGGCTCAGCGGGAGCTTCGCCCTCCCTTCCATGACGCTACCCGCCAATCGAGCGTTGACAGCCCACCAGGCCCACCAGTGTCGAAGCCTATGTCCTTGCTCGCGGGCGGTGTTTTGGTCAAAATGCCGCTCGCGTTCGTTTCTGGAGGACCTCATGCCCGGAATCACACACTGGCAAACCGATGAGAACTTCGATCCCGATTCAAACCTCAAAATCTGGTTCAACGGCGAACTCGTCCCGGCCGCCGAAGCCCGCGTCAGCGTCTTTGACCACGGCCTGCTCTACGGCGACAACATCTTCATCGTCCGCGAGGGCCAGTTGCAAACTCCACCGACCTCGGCCGGCCTTCTGGAGGGGATCACCCGCAACACGATCATCCGCCTGGCACGGCAGGCCGGCATCGAGGTGGTCGAGAAGAACCTCGTGCGAATGGACCTCTACGGGGCCGACGAGTGCTTCCTGACCGGCACCGGGGCACAGGTCATCCCCGTCACCGAAATCGACAAACGCCCCGTCGGCACCGGCGTCGTCGGTCCCGTCACGAAACAGTTGAGCGCGGAATACAACAGCTTCGTCCGCCGCCGGCCGGTTTGATAACTACGGGGCACCCTCCACAGCGGCGAAGGTAAAGCACCATGGTGAAGCGATGGATCAGGGCGGCGAGCGCGGGAATCCTGACCGTGGCGGCGATCGCCTCAGTGATCGGTGATCAGCCGACCACGCGGCCGGGCAGCGACTGGTCGATGTGGGGTGGCTCGCCGAGCCGCAACGCGGTCTCCTCGGAAAAAAACATCCCACACCAGTGGAACCTCGATACCAGGAAAAATATCAAGTGGCAAGCGCCACTCGGGACATACAGCTACGGCGGCCCCGTCATCGCCGACGGCCTGCTCTACGCCGTCGACCTGAACGGCTATCTCTCGTGCTTCGACGTGCGGACCGGCCGGCGCCATTGGCGGCACGACCTGGAGGCCGGGGTCTAGGCTTCGCCGACCGTGATCGACGGCAAAGTCATGCTCGGCAACACGGACGGCGACCTGTTCGTCCTGCAACACGGGCAGGAGTTGAAGGAGTTGGCGCGGAACGACCTGCGCCATGCGATCTACACCACGCCGGCGGCAGCCAACGGCACCCTGTACATCGTGACGCGGCGGTTTCTGTACGCGCTCCAGAGCCCGGAGGCCGCCACGTCGAGCACGCAGTGGCCGATGTTCCGCGGCAATCCGCGACAAACGGGCGTAGCCGGCAGCACCTTGCCCGCGGAGCTGTTTGTGCGGTGGACGTACGACGCGGGCGATGCGGCTTGCACCACGGCAGCCATCGCCAACGGCAGGGTCTTTGTCGGCGGGGATAACGGCAAGCTGGTGGCCCTCGATCTCAAGACCGGCCGGCTCAAATGGCGGTATGAGTCCGAGGATGCCATCGAGTCGTCGCCGACGGCGGTCGCCGGGCTGGTCGTGTTCGGCGACGAGGTGGGCGTGCTGCGGGCCTGCGACGCCGAGACGGGCGCGCTGCGCTGGACGTTCGCGGCCGGGGGCCGCATCGTTTCGTCCGCCAACCCCGTGGGCGAGCGCCTGGTCTTCGGCTCGTACGACGGGCACTTGTACTGCCTGCGAATCAAGGACGGCCGGCTGCTTTGGAAATACGCCGGGGTCGAGGAGCGCATCCACGGCACGCCGGGCGTTGTCGGGGAGCGTGTGCTGGTCGTGGGGTGCGACGCCCGCCTGCACGTCGTGAACCTGGCCGACGGCTCGCCGGTGCGGAAGGTCGCGCTCGGCTCGGTCAGCGGGGCGGCCGCCGCGATCCGCGGGGCGCGCGTCTTCCTCGGTTGCTATGGACAACAGGTGCTGGGGATAAATTGGCAAACGGGGCGGGTGCTCTGGCGGTTCGAAGACCCCGAACGCTCATTCCCGTTTCTATCCTCCGCGGCGGTGAGCGACGATTTGGTCATCGTGGGCGGCCGCGACAAACGCCTCCGGGCCCTCGATCCCGACACCGGCCGGCAGCGCTGGCAGTTCGCCACCAAGGGCCGCATCGATTCCTCCCCCGTCATCGTCGGCGAGCGCGTCTTCGTCGGCTCGGCGGACGGCTGGCTTTACGCCGTCGAAGTGAGCAGCGGCAAGGAGGTGTGGCGTTTCGAGACCGGCGGGTCCATCTCCGCCTCGCCGGCGGTCGGGGCAGGCTGCCTGGTCATCGGGACCGAGGAGGGAGTGATCTATTGTTTTGGAGACCGGCCGACACCGGCGAACGACGATTGAAACCGCGGCCGTTCGACGAGCGTAATTAAGCGTGCCCTGATCGTCACACAACTTACATACTCTTCCTCTTCGTGTTCTTCGTACCCTTCGTGGTTCAATTCCCAACCACGAAGGGCACGAAGAACACGAAGGGACTAAAAGATGCGGCCGCGGGATAAGAAATCGTCAACCCTCGTTGGGGACAACGTGGGCCACCCGTCCTGCCATTGCGGGTGCTTATCGCGATCGAGGAGGCGGTCGGCCATGTCGCCTGGGCGCACCACGGTGATAGTCATCAGCCCGGCGATCTTCCGACCGGGACCGGCCAGGCCGAGGATCGCACCGGCCAATATGCGTTCGCGCATCGCACACTGACTCGGGCTGCGGGCTGACGCGTCCGTCTGCGGGTCGTCGATCAGCACCAGCGCCGGCCGAACCGCATGGCCGTCCGGCCGCTTGTGCTTCATGCCACGAATACGGCCGGTGATACCGGCCACGCGGATGATCGCGCCACTGGCCTTACTGCCGGGAATCGAATCGAGCATGTTCGCCGCGTGTTCTTCGTCGCTGCCGATCAACGCGACGAACTCGCGGTGCCCGTAGACCAGCGCCCACAGGCAGGCCGTCTCGCACAGGCTTGTCTTGCCGCTGCCGGGGCAATTTCCACTTTTTTTCGTGAGACCACCAAAAAAAGCGTGAGCGCGCCGCCTCGCTGTCACTTGGATACCTGTACGGCATGTTCGCCGACGAGCACGGCCGCGGAGGCCAAATCGAGACAGTTCGACCAAGTGGAGAAAGGAGGTGCCGCACAAGCAAGATCAACGTGCCCGGGATGTTCTCCGCCCGGACACCGAGAAGTATGCATGCGTAAGCGACACGTGAAGTTCGTGGAAACATGTAGGGCGGGCCACGCCCGACCGACGGAACTTCGTCGCTTGCCCGAATGGGAGATCGAAGAACCCGGCCACAAGCCTGCCGGGAGGGAGTCAATCCTCGCCGGTGGGAATTGCCGGGAGAATGTAACCATCGCGCGAGCAGGAAAGGAGGTGGTTGGCCATGTTTTGGTAACGCTTGCCCAAACGAACGCATGTCGAGAGCAAGCAGGCATGTGGGAAAGAGAGGTGCG
The DNA here is from genome assembly GCA_023128695.1 of Phycisphaerae bacterium. Taxonomy (GTDB): domain Bacteria; phylum Planctomycetota; class Phycisphaerae; order UBA1845; family Fen-1342; genus JAGMDK01. The sequence goes on along the minus strand of JAGMDK010000295.1, from coordinate 147 downwards.
CGGCTGCGTAGACCGCGTGAGAGTTAATTCGGAAAAGGGGGTATCCGGTTGACGCAAGTCGATACTACCGGTTGTGGTTGCCACCAACGAGATCGCGATACCGCGTTGGCCCGATGGTGGCTGCCTGTTCCATAAGCCGATGGAAAA
>JAGMDK010000294.1 GCA_023128695.1 Phycisphaerae bacterium | reverse complement strand
CGGGCTAAAGCCCGCGGCTCTTCATAGTCACATGATCACACACCGTTATTGCGATCTTTACGGACAAGTCGTATTCATCACGGCGACGAACGGATCGATGTCACGCCAATTGACGGTGCCGTCCGCGTTCACGTCGTTGTTCTCAAACGGACACGTCGGCGAGCCCGGCAGGAACATCGCCTCCCAGGCCGCGACGTTGTCGTTCATCGCCGCCACGAAGTAGTCGATGTCACGCCAATTGATCGCGTCGTCACAGTTGCTGTCGCCGCGGCAGACCAGCACTGGGCAATACTGGTAGTTGAGGTTGCCGGGGTCCAGGGTGCGATTCTGCGGATCGCTGACGCCGACCTCGGCCCAGCCGAAGTTCTCCAGTTCTTCCCAGTAGAAGGGTCCCAGGTTCGCGGTCGCGGTCACGTCGCCGCCGGCCCAGGAGTGCGGAGCCGTGCCGTCGCAATCGAGTACGCGGTACAGCGCGTCCGGCGTGTAGTCCATGAACGGTCCCAGCGCGGTGCCGCCCAGATCGTCGGCGTACTCGCAGTCACCCAGGCTGCTATCCGCGTAACTGACGGCATCAACAACCACCAGCCCGGGTAGGCCGGCGTCGAGCGCACAATCATCGTCTACATCGAGATCGTCACCGACGTTGAACAGCGGCGTCCCGACCGCCAACACGTAGGTATTGCTGCCGTTCTCAATGTCCGGATTGAAGTTGTAGATCACCACATTTGTCTCGGCAGCCGGGGCGGGCAGCAGCACGGTATCCGCGTCGCGAATCAGCAGCAGGCCGTTCGAGCCGCTGGCGTAAGTGCCCAGATTTACCAGTTGGTCAATCGTGCCGACCACGGTGCCGTCGCCTTCGATGGTGATAAACCAGTATCCCAGGAGGCTGCTCTCGGCCGGCCCCTGGAGTTCGACGAACTCACGCCCGTCGTCGCCGCCGTCGGGGGCGTTGATCAGCAACTCGGTCAGGAAGAAGCCTTCCACGGGTTCGTGGCAGGGGTTCGGGTCACAGAGGGTATCGTCGCCGAGGTAGGTGCCATGGGCGGTCACACACTCAATTTCAGTTATTACCGAGCAGACCGTCCCGACACAACAGGCGCCGGTTGCCAGGCAGGGGTTCGGATCGCAGGTGGTCCCGACGCCCTGGAACTCGCCGGGGATCGCCTCGCAGACGTCCTCTAATTCGATCGAGCAGACCGTGCCGACGCAGCAGGCACCCACCGGCGGCGTGTCGTTCGGCAGCAGGCCGGGTGAGCCGACGTTGATCGCCAGGTTGGTTCCGGCCGGGTTGCTCTCGTAGGCGTTGTCGTACCCGGCGACGCTCAGATGCCAGTTGGCGCCATCGGTGTTGTCATACGTGACATTGAGCAGATAGATGGACGCCACGCCGTCGTCCGCCGGCCAGGGTGGATCGTCGGTGTAGCTGATGTCCTGGACGGCGTTGGCGAAGTTCATCGCATCATAAGCCGCGAAGTTGTGCCACAGGCCGACGCGGTCGCCGCTGTTGCTGTAAGCGGACCAATTGGTCACAGGGACGAAGTTGATGCCCACGCCCCAAGCCGCTTCCATGGCGGCCACGGTGTTGTTGTCGCCGTCGAAGAACACGGCGGTTCCGCCGGCGGGGATGCTGCCGCCGAGGATGTTGGCCGCGAGGTACGGATCGCCGTCGTCATCGTCGAGGACATAGCCGGTTAGGCCAACCGTGGCGCTCTCATTATTGAGAACCTCAATGTACTCCCAGTGGTTATCGTCCTGGCTGGCGGGGTTGTACATGATCTCGGTGATCAGCAGGGCCGGGGCCGGGCAAACGGCACAGGTCGCACCCTCGTGCCAAGTGCCACTCAGAGCAAGACAGTCAGCCTCGAGTTGATCTTCCAAACAGGTGAAGTCCGGCAGACAGCAGGCCCCGGTCACCGCCAGGCAAGGATTCGGATCGCAGGTCGTCTCGTCGCCCTGGTATACTCCTCCATCTAGGGTGCAGGCGAACTCGGTTTCGATGGTGCAAACGATGCCGCGGCAGCAGGCCCCGGTCGGCGGCTGCGGGCAGGGGTTCGGATCGCAGGTGGTGCCGTCGCCCAGGTAGACGCCGCCGCAGGTGCCGGCGGTCGTTTCCTGGCAACTGCCATCCGGGAAGCAGCAGGCCCCGGTGGGCTGCGGACCGCCGTACTCGTAATTGGAATTGCCCGGATCGAGCGTCAGATTCTCCGGATTGGTGACGCCGACCGCGTCCCAGCCGAAGTTCGCCATCTTGTCCCAGTTCCAAGGCCCGGGGCAATCGTTGTTCACGTCGCCGCCGGCCCAGGAGTGCGGCAGGCCGGTCGTATAGTCAAAGATGCGATACAGGGCATCGGGCGTGTAGCTGCCCACGATGCCGAGGGCCGTGCCGCCGACGTCATCGGCGTATTCACAGTCGCCCCCGCCGCCGTCGGTGTAGCTGACGGCGTCCGTTACGGTGAATCCGTCCAAGGCCCCGGGGTCGAGGGCGCAGTCATTGTCTTTATCCAGGTCGTCGCCCACCGCCGGGACTTCACCGAAACCGACGATGTACGTATTCGTGCCGTTCTCCAGGTCCGGCGTGAAGTTGTAGGTATACACGCTCGTAGCCGGATCGGGGGCGGGGAGCAGATCCTGGATCGCCACGAGCAGGAGGCCGTTTGAGCCGGTGGTGTTTCCGCTCAGATCGACGACCTGATCGACGGTGCCCGCGCCGGTGCCGTCGCCCTCGATAACGATAAAGTAGCAATCCCAGAGGTTGTGATCGGCCGGCCCCTTGAGCTCGAGAAACTCGCACAGATCGTCGCTGCCCGGCGGGTTGACCAGTAATTCGCTAATGTAAATGTCATCACCACCCCGCGGACCAGCGGCCATGGCATCCGTGCTCGCCAGAGGCGCTAGCACTAAAGCCATGGTCAAAAGTGAACTGACTGCAAGACCCTTCATTGTTACTCTCCTTTACAAGCGTGCCGAAATCAAAGTCGTAGTTCGCCCTCCAAGACGAACCGCTCACCCTTCAATCATCATGCGTGAATTGCTTCTACCCTCACGCTGAACATTCAGTTGCCATCAATCGGTAGCAGTGCAGCAAGCTGTTGCCGCGAACCATCAACCGTGTTGGGACCACCTAGCCAACTATGTTACGCTTATCCATCATTTCACGTGTAACGGAACACGAGGCGCTCTTTTCCCGTAGCCTGAGTATAACAAGAAACCCTGCCTATCTGAAGAAGACGTTCAGGCTCCGTGATTATTGGCAGGTAACTGGCCAATATTCACACCCGCCCGGGTCGGAATGTGTGCCACTGCTCTTGAGCAGTGCTAAGCTTCGCCGAGCGCACTAAAACCGCTAAGAAACACTGCTCAAGAGCAGTGGCACACCGGGTGCTACATTATTTACTGAAGAGCCGCGGGCTTTAGCCCGCGCGGACTGAAGTCCGCGGCTCGTGGTTCGGCCGGGACAGAGGCCTGACGCTACACTTCGTCAGGCTCGGAGGCCTGACGCTACATCTGTCGCGGTGACCTTTGTGTTTACGGACAGGTCGTATTCATCAATGTGACGAGCGGGTCGATGTCGCGCCAATTGACAGTGCCGTCATCATTCACGTCGTTGTTCTCATACGGGCACGTCGGCGAGCCCGGGAGGAACATCGTTTCCCAGGCCGACACGTTGTCGTTCATCGCCGCGACGAAGAAGTCGACGTCCCGCCAATTGATCCCGTCATCGCAGTTGCTGTCGCCGCGGCAGATCGGCGGGGCGGTGCACTCGAAAGCGGTCAGGGCAACGTCGTCGATATTCCAGCCGCAATACGTCCAGCCCCAGTCGGTCGACCCCATGGTCCAGCGGAGATAGACGGTCGGTCGATCGTCGGCGTAGTCCGAGATGTCGAATTCCTGGAAGGTCCATGCGTAATCCGTCACCTCGGCGGTGTTCTCCCAGACGGTGTGCCAGGTGCTGCCGTTGTTGCTGACCCGCACGTAAGCGTGGTCGTAGCCCGGCTGCTCCACGCCCAGCCAACGCCAGAACGACAATTTCACGCCCACGATTCCACTACAATCGAGCGGCGTGCTGGTCAGGTGGTACTCGTTCATGTTGTTGGAGTAGTCGCCGTTGAGGTTGTACCCGTAGACGTAGAGCCCGGTGTGCCCGCTGGTTGGGTCGGGCCCGCCGTGGGAGCCGCCGCCGCCGGTGGGCTGGCCGAAGGCCCACTGTCCTTGCGTGCTCCAGCCGGGATTGGCGTCGAAGTTGTCCGCAAAAAAGGTGACGACTTCGCCGACCGCCGCGGTGAATGTTTCGGCCGGGGCGCCCGCGGGTTCATAGTTGACGCCGCTGGTGGTGCCCGCGACGCTGAAGTAGTACTCGGGGTTGTCGTCGCAGTACGCCGCCGGCAGCGTGGCCTGATACAGGTTCCCGCCCACGGGCGTCAGCGGCGTAGTCTGGAACGCGCCGCCGTCGTAGCGGTAGTGGAGCGTCGGGCTGCCGGGCACGACGCTTTCGCCGATTGCGTCTATTTGTACGTCAATCACCTGCGGCGTTCCCGGGGCGAGCAGTTCCGGCAGGCCATTAGGGAAGCTGATCTCGGTCTTAATTTGCGTTAGGGCCCAATCGGTCAGGTGCAGCAGGGCCGGCAGGTTCTCTTCGCAGGTCGGCAAAATCTGCTCCGGCGGCAGCAGAAAGCCGTACTGCCCGGTGTCCCGCAGCTCGATGGTAAAAGCGAAGCACCCCGCGTCGGCGTAGGCCCAGTCAACCGAGCCGCCGCTGGCCTGATAGATCGTTTCGCAGATGGGGCCGGGTTCGTAGTACATCCCGTGTACCGCCTGGATCAGGCTTTGCATGTCGTTGCCCATATTCCAGTACATCGTTCCGTCGGGTTCCGGCGGGCCGCCGACGCATTCGTTTCCGAAGGGCCACAGGATGAGTTGCGAATAGCTGTGGTAGTCCATGAAGGCGACGATATTAGGATCGGCGCTGACGAAATTGCTCACGGCCGTTGTTTCCGGCTCGCTGAACGGGGCGGTGCCGCGATAGATGTCGCTGCTGGGGTTGCCGCTGGAACCGCCGCCACCCCAGCCGTAGGCCCAGTTGCGGTTGAGGTCGACGCCGTAGGAGCCGTCGCCGTTATTGCGTCGATTTTTTCGCCACATGCGGTTGGGACCCCAGGTATAGACATACCCGTCGGGATTGGTGATCGGGAGGAGGTAGAAGTCCAGACCATCGACCAGGCTCTGCACGTAGGGGTCCGTGTCATAGCCGGTGACCAGGTAATCGGCCAGGTAGAGCACGATCGGGGCGGTGATCCATTCGCGACAGTGGATCAGCGATTCATAATAAACCGCCGGCTTGTTGTCGCCCGGGCCGGTGATGTGCAGCACCCACAGGTCACGTCCCTCGATCGACTGACCGATGCTGAAGATATCGCACAGGTCCGGCCGCAAGGCCGCCAGGTCGTTGATGTAGGTCAATATCTCGTCGTGGTCCATATAGTGGTCCCACGTATCGCGGGCCTCCCCAGGCTCGTACTGGGCCCGCACCAACGGACCCAAATCGTCAATTATGACGCGGTAAGAGAGCCCCGCTTCCTCCAAGGCTGGGATGAGCTCCGGCGGGATGCGGGCGTCGACGGGGCCGAGGCCGTAATAGTCGCTCCAGATATCCGGGCTGATACTTTGCAGAACTTGCAGCTCGGCCTCGGTTTGGATGTTGAAGCGCGCCACGATGTGGCCGTCGTATGACGCGCGGGGCGGATCGCTATCCGCGAAGGCGGGGCCGGCAAAGGCAATCGTAACGATACTTAACCACAGAACACTAGTGAGTAACTTCATCAGTTTCTCCTCCATAATCAAGGTAAGTGAAAATCCGGCGCAGGGGCATTGTGTTCACCAATTCCAATTCTACAACTTTCCACTACCGTGCACGTGTGCAATCTTGTGTGCTGCGGAGCACGGGTGTAGTCGGTCCCCCACCCGTCTAAGTGCCTGCCGAACAGGCTTTTGGAACGGGATGGGGCACCCGCTACATTTTCGTGTGGCACCGGCTTCCAGCCGGTGATCGGCCGGCACGGGGGCCGGCCGCTACATTTTCGTGTGGCACCGGCTTCCAGCCGGTGATCGGCCGGCACGGGGGCCGGCCGCTACATTTTTGTGTGGCA
>JAGMDK010000293.1 GCA_023128695.1 Phycisphaerae bacterium | reverse complement strand
CATGATGCTGGAACTTCCGCTTAGCCTGCGCAGACCCATGCGGACTGGAGTCCGCGTCTCGTTGAGTTCGCTTATCGTCTTGTGTGCTGCACTGGTCGAGCTTCTTTACTTCACCGGCGGCCAGAGAATCCAGTCGCCGTCGGGAATGTCCGCCGTCGAGGACGGACTCTGGACGACGGCGGGTGGCAGCCACTCGCGTGCTCGACGGTTCGGACGTTCCCCATTGGGCAACCGCCCACCATCGTCGTCGCGATCCGTCCCGACGGAATACAGCACGGGCCGGCCATCATTGAGCCGATACTTGAGCAGCCCGCCATCGTAGCGGTCCGGCGGCACCTGTGGCAGCAGTTGAGGTGTTAATTCATTGAGCGCTTCCGGCCACACACCGACTTGACGACGATATAATTCCAACGCGAGCGCCACTGGGATGGCGTCCCGCGTCTGCGTGGCATATTCCGTCAGGAGCGAGGCTCTTTCAAAAGACGGGATCGTCACGACGAGAAGCAAGTAGCGCACCCGTTCGATGTTGGTGCCGGCCAAGCGCCTTAATTCCATATCAGCCCGGGATTTTTGCCGTTGCCATAGCGGCAACTGGTCGTGGGCTTCACACAAGCCAATGAAGTAGTCAAATCGGTCGCAGAGTTCGCGGCGTTCAGCAAGCAGAGCGCTTAATCCGGGCATCAGTAAGCCTTCGCCGACGCTGCCGGACCCGAGCGAGTCGGCGAGGTTGTCGGAGGTTGCGAGACCTCTGTGGATCTTCAGGTATTGCGGTATCGGATGCCCGTCTCCCGCGCCGTCGTCGGTGTACATGCGCTGGACCATGTCGTGGAACATGGCGTGCTCACCGGCGAAATGCAGATGAAACGGACCGCCCTCGTGGACAGCGCAGAAGGCATGTGCCAATTCCACCAATTGTTGATCGCTGAACAACTCCGGCTGCTCGTATAGATACTGCCCCAGCGTGTCAGCCGTCAGGGTCAAAAGAGCGACGGATACGAGATCCGCGATAACGAAGGGGCGTTCCGTGGCCTGCTCCGCTATGCGCAGCAGGGCAGTCATGTCCGCCAAGAAACGATCACCATCGCCAACCTGGGCCGCGATGTGGGCATCGGCCCGAAGCAGTTTCGCTCCGGAGCGTAACACAGACAGATCATAGAGCATTGCTCCCAGCAACGGCGGATTGTCCGCCACCGTCGCTTCCGCTCCGCTCTCCTCGGAAACAAAGCCGTGCGTTAAAATATTGAGATTAGTCAGTTGGTCCACTAATTCGGTATCCTGACCGGGACTGAGCACATAACCCAGATGCGGCTTCCGTGCTCCGGCTCGCAGGAGACGGACAGCTTCTTGGTTCGCTGTCACGTATGCCGCTATCTTCTCCCAATCCGCGCCCGCCGGATCAGGATGGTCTTCCACTACATCCTTAAACCCGGGCGGCAGCGCCAAGAAAGCCTGACGATATAACGGCCAGGCGCGCTCGTCCTCCGGCGTCGCCAGCACTGGGGTATTCAGTTCTTCCCAATAGTTCCGAGACAGTTGCACTGAACCACAATACAACCGTGCCGCCAAGACGGTGTATGTCACGATGAACAGCAACAGCAGGAGCCCCACGCCCTGCGTTGTGCGGACGCGTAGTTTCCATATCAGCGGCCGGTTGCGTTTCTTCGACCGCCGAATGAGCCGCGCGGCACAGGCCGGATCGCCGAACGAAGCCGCCAACTCGTCCACGGAAGCTCCGGTCTCGAGGCCGTCCTGGAAGTGCGCCACCAACTCATGCGCGATGTCGGCTCTCTCCGAGTGCCACAAGCGCGTCTTCAGCAGGACTTGGCGCACGAGTTCTTGCAATGGCTGGGGTAGCTCCGCGGATGTGATTACCTGATCGATATCGACCCAGGACGCCAGCCGGCCGTGCAACAGCTCTCCCAGCGGCGTGTGCATCAGGCGATAGGACCGGGACAGTGTGCGGTTATGAGTCTGTGTGGTGGTCGCGGTCATCCTGTCACCTCCGGGCTGATTGCCGGCTGGGACAGGATTCCCAACGCCTGCATGGCTTGGGCGAGCGCCTGCCACTGTTCAGTTTGCTTGACCAGTTGCGCCTGGCCCTTGTTGGTCAGCCGATAATACTTGCGCTCACGCCCCGACGGTGCCACACGCCGCTCAGCCTCGACCCAGCCTTTGGCTTCGAGGTTGTAGAGCATCGGATAGAGCGTCGATTGCCCCATGTCCAGGACTCCCGCGGAGCGCTTGCTCAAGGCCTCGACTAGTTCGTAGCCATATTTCTCGCCAGCCTCCAGTAATTTGAGTACGGCAACCGGTCCAGCGCCCCGCATCAGCTCACGCTCGATTCGCATGGGTTCAACTCCCATATAAGGGGTTACACACTATGTCTACCATAGTATGATACGTAAGACAGCGTCAAGCGTCGCAATTGTTTCATTTTTTTATTTCGTGAGCCCTTTGTGAGCCCGTGGTAGCCTCATAAGTGCCCCCGTCTCAGGTCGGTTCCCACCGGCGGCCGTTTATGGCATGATGCTACCCGGAGGATCACGCGATGGACGGACCTGAGGACACAGCGATACGACATTCACCCGGCCGGAACACCGTGGAGCCGCTGCGCCCGGCGGAGCTGCGCTGGCGGTGCGATCCGGCCAGATTGCCTTTTGAGTCCACCGCCGAAGTGGACCCGATTCTCGGCGTGGTCGGTCAGGACGACGCGGTTGAGGCCTTGCGTTTCGGGCTCGAGACGCAAGCCGCCGGTCAGAACGTCTTCGTCCGCGGACTGAGCGGCACCGGCCGGATGACCATGCTCAAACGCCTGCTGGATGAGATTCAGCCGTCGTGTCCGCTGGCCCGCGACCACTGTTACGTCCACAACTTCACGCAGCCCGACCGCCCGCGGCTGATCACCCTGCCGCGCGGCCAGGGGCGTGCGTTTCGACGGCGAATGGATGAGCTCGCCGACTTTATCCGCGATGACCTGGGTGGAGCCATCTCCTCGGAGCGGATCAAGACTCGGCGGACTGCTCTCGATCGCGCGGCCGAGCATCAGCTCGAAGCTATCATGAAGCCGTTCAACGAGGCCCTGGCGGCGGCCGGGCTCACGCTGGTCACCGTGCAGGCCGGTCCGGTCACGCGCACCGCCATCTTTCCGTTCATCGAGGGCAAGCCGATTCCGGCCGAGGAGTTCGAGCAGATGCACGCCCGGGGGCAGATCACGGACGAGCAGTTCGCCGCGTTGCAAGACAGCCGGAAGCAGTTTGAGGGACAACTCGGCGAAATCAGCGAACAGGTGAGCGAGATTCGCCACAAGCACGAGCAGGCCGTACGCGATCTGCTGGAGAAGGACGCCCGCTGGCTGCTGGGCGAGCTGACCGAGCGGATCGAGCAGGACTTGCCGGAACCCAGCGTGCACACCTTCCTGGACGAAGTCGTCGAGGACGTGGTGACTTACCGTCTCCAGAGCCTGGGCGAGGAGGACGATTTCAGTTGGACGTACCGCGTCAACGTGGTGCTGGAGCACAAGGCTGATACCGGTTGTCCGATCATCCTGGAGAACACCCCCACGGTACGGAATCTGCTGGGCACGATCGACTACGATTATTCGCCCGGCGGTGAGCCCAGCGCGAGTCACATGGGAATTCGGGCGGGCTCGCTGTTGCAGGCCGACGGTGGCTATCTGGTTATGGAAGCCCGGGACGTGCTCACTGAGCCGGGCGCGTGGAAAGTCCTCGTGCGGGCCTTGCGGACGGGCCGGCTGGAAATCGTGCCGCCGGAATTGGCGTTTCCCTGGCAGATCCCCTCGCTCAAGCCCGAGCCGATCGACATCGAAGTGAAGGTGATCCTGCTGGGCGACTCGGAAATCTATTATGTGCTCGATGCCCACGACGCGGATTTCCCGCAATTGTTCAAGGTCCTGGCGGACTTCGACACCACGATCCCCCGTGACGAACACGGCGTCAACCAGTACGCCGGCGTGTTGGCCCGGATCGCCCAAGAGGAAAAGCTGCTGCCATTCAATCAAGCGGCGGTAATGGGGCTGGTCGAGCACGGGGCGCGCATCGCCGCCCAGAGAGGCAAGCTCTCCACCCGCTTCGGTCGGCTGGCTGACTTCGCGCGCGAGGCGGCGTTCATCGCGAACAAACAGGGACGCGACCACGTTACCGGCGACGACGTACGCGACGCGATCCGCCGCACGAAGCGACGCGCCGACCTGCCCGCCCGCCGCTTCCGCGAACTCGTGGCGGACGGCTCGATCCGGGTGCAAACGCAAGGATCGGTGGTCGGGCAGATCAACGGTCTGGCAATCTTGCAGGCCGGGCCGCTACTCTACGGTTTCCCGGCCCGCATCACCGCCACGATCGGCCCCGGCACGGCCGGCGTGATCAACATCGAGCGCGAGGCCGCCCTGAGCGGGGCCATCCACACGAAAGGCTTCTACATCCTCGGCGGCCTGCTGCGCTGGCTGCTGCGAACCGACCATCCGCTGACCTTCAATGCCTCCGTGGCCTTCGAGCAAAGCTACGGCGGGATCGACGGCGATTCGGCCTCCGGGGCGGAGATCTGCTGCCTGTTGAGCGCCCTGACGGACGTGCCGCTGCGACAGGACCTGGCGCTGACCGGGGCCATCGACCAGATGGGCCACATCCTCCCCATCGGCGGCGTCAACGAGAAGATCGAAGGCTTTTATGACGCTTGCCGCGACACCGAGCTGACGGGCACCCAGGGCGTGATCATCCCGCGGGCCAACGCCGGCGATTTGATGCTGCGGGAAGACCTCGTGGAGACCTGCGAGAAAGGCCAATTTCACGTCTACGCCGTCGAAACGGTGCAGGAGGCCCTGGCCCTATTCACGGGCATGCCGGCGGGGACGCCCGACAGCGGCGGGCGATACCCGGACAACACGTTGTTGGGGCTGGGGGTCAATCGCGCGCACGAGTTCTGGACAAAGGTCGCGAAGTATCCGCACTAGTGCTTTGCCACAGTTGATTTGATGGGCTGCGTGTCGATCGCAATGTGTGCCACTGCCCTTGAGCAGTGCTTAGCTTCATCGAGTACACCGAGATCGTTAAGAAACACTGCTCAAGAGCAGTGGCACACCAACCCATCAATTGAGTTGTGGCAGAGCACTAGCCCGAGTGCCACACGCCTGGAATCCGCGTTTCGCAATCCGGGCAACAACCGTTTCTCAGATGGTTCTGTCCAACGTGGAAACCGCTTCGCTCGATCAGCGTCCGCCCACAGCCGGGGCAGAGCGTACTCTCGCGCTCGCCGACCGAGCCCGGCAGGTTCCCCGCATAGACGAACCGCAGCCCGGCCCGCCGGCCGAGCTCGTACGCCCGCGCGAGCGTCTCCACCGGCGTCCGCGGCGGGTCGCCCATCTTGTAATCGGGATGGAACGCCGTCACGTGCCAGGGGATGTCGGTTGACACGCCGGCGATGAAGTCCGCGATCTCGGTCAACTCCTCCTCCGAATCGTTGAACCCCGGCACGACCAGCGTGACGATCTCGACCCAAAAATCCATGCTCTTGGCCAGCCGGATCGTGTTTAGCACGTTTTCGAGCACGCCGCCCAATTGGCGATAGGTCTTGTCCCGCATCGCCTTCAGATCGATCTTGTACAGGTCCACATACGGGCGGAGGTATTCGAGCACTTCCGGCGAGGCGTGCCCGTTTGAGACGTACCCGCCGCGGAGTCCGTGCGGCCGGCCCAGCTTGAAGATTTCGACCGCCCACTCGCTGGTGATCAAGGGCTCGTTGTAGGTGCTCGTGATGACCGGACAGTCATGCTCCAGGGCAAGCTGCACGACCTGCTCCGGCTCGACGAAACGTGGTTCCGCGCTAGCCCGCGTGTCGCGCAACGCCTGGCTCGTCATCCAATTCTGGCAAAACGGGCAGTGCAGATTGCAGCTCAGCATCCCGAACGAAAGCGCATCCCGCCCCGGAAACACGTGAAAAAACGGCTTCTTCTCAATCGGATCCACCGCCAACCCGGCGACGTACCCGCTCGGCACGCGCAGTTCCCCCTCCCGGTTGAACCGCACCAGGCAGATCCCCGCCTGCCCCGGCAGCAGCCGACAGCGGTGCCCGCACGCCAGACAGCGCACGGTTTGGCCGTCTTCGGCCCGCACCAAGGCCGGATCAGCCGGCGCGGTATGCTCGGCGAGCAGCTTCTTAAGCGAAATCATCCGCGGCGAGAGTGATTCCATAGCCTTGTCCTCGCTAGAAGGTGGGAACGTGGGAACGTGAGCACGTGGGAACGTGGGAACGTGCTTGGATGTAGACGGCTGTTGCCATGTCGTTGGCGATTGCTGATATATGTTACATCAAGGATCGACATCTTCACGTTCCCACCCTCTCACGTTCCCACGTGCTCACGTTCTCACGTTCC
>JAGMDK010000292.1 GCA_023128695.1 Phycisphaerae bacterium | reverse complement strand
GAACCAAATAGAGCAGGAACTTCCGACTAAGGACTAACCACACACGAAACGGGTGTGTGACTTTTCGACCTCCATACGTCGTAGGCGACCGGTGACGCCTGAAAATGCTCAAATGACGGCTCCGAGGGGCTACTTGATCTCGACCTCCGCGCCGGCGGCCTCGAGTTCCTTCTTCCACTTCTCGGCGTCGTCCTTGCTGACGCCTTCCAGCAGTGGCTTCGGAGCGGTGTCCACTAATGCCTTGGCTTCCTTCAGGCCGAGGTCGCCACGGGCCGCCCGGACGACCTTGATGACCTGGAGCTTCTTGGCGCCGTGGCCCTTGATGATGATGTCGAACTCGGTTTGTTCTTCGACTTCGCCGCCAGCCTCGCCGGCACCCGGCGCCGCCATGATGACGCTGCCGCCCGCGGCCGGCTCGATGCCGTAGGTGTCCTTGAGGTAGTCGGCCAGGGACTGGGCCTGGATCAGGGTCAGGCCGACGATTTTGTCGCCGATGTCCTTGATGGCTGGATCAAATTCCTTCGTTTCGGCAGGTGCTTCCGCCATGGTTCAAACTCCGTGAAAAAACGTTCGCGATCGCCCTGATAGCTGAGACCCCGCCGGTCTCATTTAATCCGCGTTGGGAGCACTCAGGTACGTATCGTAATAAGCTTTCAGCGGTCAGCTTTCAGCTTTCAGCGGTCAGCTTTCAGCTTTCAGCTTTCAGCGGTCAGCTTTCAGCTTGCGCCGCTGGTCAGGCTGACTTCCTGGCGATTTCCTCACCTTTTTCGAGCTTCTCAATCAGGGCCTTCAGGCAGCCGGCGATGTTATTGCCGCTGGACAGGACCGCGGCCACCACGTTGCCGCCGGGGGCGAGCACGATCCCCGCGATGCGGGCCTGGAGGTCCTTCTTGCCGGCCATCCTGTGGAGGCCCTGGACGGCCTCCTCGTCCAGATACTCGCCCTCGAGTATGGCACCCCGCAGCCGAGAGACGGCGTTCTTGGGGAACTTCGGGGCCCATTCGGCGAGCAGCTTGGCGACATCGATCGCCGTTTCGCCGCCGGTCACCAGCGCCGCCGGCCCTTCGAGCGCCGCGGCCAACTTGGCCAGCGGCCCGTCACCGCACGCCCGTTTGAACAAGGCGGTCTTGATTACTTCGAGCCGCATCTCCTTGGCTCGCAAGTCGTGGCGGAAGGCGTTCGTGGTGTTCCCGTCCACGCCGATCAACTCGACCCACACCGCGTTGTTTTGATCCTGGTAGCGCTTGGCCAGCTCGCTCGTGATCAATTCTTTTACCAGCTTGCTCATGACCGTTTACTCCGAAATGGCCGTCGCGACTTCAATCTCGACCGCCGGCGTCATCGTCCCGCTGAGGCACAGCTTCTTCATAAACGTGCCTTTGGCCGCCGCCGGCTTCATCCGGCGAATGTGGTCCACGAAGGAGACGATATTCGCCTTCAGGTCCTCGTCGGTGAAACTCAGCTTCCCGACCAGTGTATGCACGTTTCCGCCGGAGTCGTTTCGGAACTCCACCTTGCCCGCCGCGTATTCCTTGACCGCTTCAGCGACCTTGGGCGTGACCGTCCCGCTCTTGGGCGAAGGCATCTTGCCCTGCGGTCCCAGGATGCGCCCCAGCCGGCCGACCTTGCCCATCAGCGAGGGATGCGCGATCGCGACGTCGAAATCCATCCACCCCTTCTGGACCTTCTCGACCAACTCGTCCGCGCCGGCCTCCATGGCCCCGGCCTCCTTGGCCGCCTCCACGTCACCCTCGCCACAAAACGCGATGACGCGCTTGGTTTTGCCGATGCCCTTGGGCATGGCGATCGAGCCGCGGATCATTTGGTCGGCCTGCCGGGCGTCAATGCCCAAATGCAGCACCAGATCCACGCTCTGGTCGAATTTGGTCTTGGAAAAGCCCTTGAGCTTCTTGAGTCCCTCGTCGAGCGGGACTGGTTGAGATGGTGTCTTCTCGCTGTCTTTCCTGTAACGCTTGCTGCGAAAACGCATCGCACAGCTCCCACTAAAAACGCGGCCCGTGGTTCGGCCTCTGATTGTCAAGGGCGAGAGCCGCCGGCTCCTCGCCGTCAGTCTATAATGTCGATCCCCATCGACCGCGCCGTGCCGGCGATGATCTTGGCGGCAGCCTCGGGATCAAACGCATTCAGATCCTTCATCTTGGTCTCGACGATCTTCCGCACGTCGTCATGCGTGACCCGCCCGACCTTGTGGCGGTTCGGCTCGCCGGAGCCCTTTTCGACAATCGCCAGCGTCTCATCGGTCGGCTTGGCCGCCTTGGCCAGCAGCACCGCCGCCGGCGGACTCTTGACGATGAAGTCGAAACTCTTGTCCTTATAGACGGTGATCTCCACCGGGCAGGTGATCCCGTCCATCTTTTTCGTGCGCTCGTTGAACTGCTGCACGAACTGCCCGATGTTCACCCCATGCTGCCCCAGCGCCGGACCGACCGGCGGCGCCGGCGTCGCCTTTCCGCCGGGCGCCTGGAGTTTGATCTTCGCGATTATGGCCTTGGCCATGACACCTTCCTACCGTTCCACTACATCACGCTTGCCCTGATCGAGCGTACGAGAATCCGTCACTATATCATGCCGTCGCTAATAATTCCAGCGTCTAGCTGGGAATTCCAACCATCGGGTGGGCGTCAGGAAAGTGGGTAAACCGGTGGAGCGGCCCTCCGCGACCGCCATCGGACCGTACTGGCGGGCACG
>JAGMDK010000291.1 GCA_023128695.1 Phycisphaerae bacterium | reverse complement strand
CGCTACAGGACTTTTGCGGCGGACTGCTAAGCTACGCCGCGCGCCCCGATATCGTTAAGAAACACTGCTCAAGAGCAGTGGCACACCAACACGTCAATTGAGGGTTTATAGAGCACTAGCCCTTCGACTCTTGCTCCGCCGGGGCGCCCTCGTCTTCATCGGCCGACTCCGCGCTCGTCGGGCGGGGCTTCTTCTTCGGCGGCGGCTGCTGGTAGTGAATTACCCGCTTCGTGTGGGCTACATTGTCGTCAAATGTCGTCACCGAGCAGTGGGAACGATAGAAATTTAACTCCTTGGCCACCCGCCCGAACTTGGAGACCATAAAGACCGCGGCATTGACCACCGGGTTCTTCATCAACTCCGGTGCAGCCATCGGAAGCAAGCCGGCCATGCTGAGGCCCTGGCTGAGCTTCTCGCCCCACTTCGACAAATCCTGGAATGTGAACCCGGTCACGTTGTTACCCAGGGGAAGTCCCTCGTTGAGGTAGCGCTCGTTCTTCGCGAAACTCTCGTGCTCGCCGGCGGCGACCGCCAACGCGAGTGCCAGGACCTCCGGGCCGTTGGCAACAAACAGATGTCCGTCTTTGACGCCGAAAATCGGCTTTCCGATTCCGGGTATCAGCATCAGAAACGACGGCGGCACGACCTGCTTGAAACCCTCCACACCTTCCAGTTTGGCGTCATTGACGGCCAAGCCCTGGCTCGCCAGCAGCTCGACGAGTAACTCGCTGACCAGGTCGAGGGCCGCCTGGGCCTTCTCCTCGTCCCGCACCTTCAGAATCAACACCGACCCGGGCAGGAAAGGCGTGGGGATGGGGGCCGTGAACGTGACGTACTCGCCGCCGATCCACGACAGCAGGTCTTCCTCAATATCAAGCGGGAACTCCTGCCGCTGCTCGTTCCAGGCCGCGATTATTTCCTGGCCGCCGCCGACTTCCGTCTCGATGAAGTTGATGATGGCCTCGTACAGGGCCGGGAAGTCCATGCCGCCGCGGAGGCTCACGCTGGTGGCTTCGATGGGGATGTATTTCAGGGGCTCGGCCGCCGGCGCGCCGCCATAGAGCACTTTCCCGAACGGCCTGGTCTTGGCCCCCGGGCGCAGGACGGTGATCTCTTCGCGGACAGTCTTCATCCCGTCGGTGGAGGACACGCCGGCCAGGTAGTCCCACAGGTCGAGGGCTTCGACCAGCGGTTCGAGGAACGCATACGGCCCCGTCGGCGGAAGGGACGGGTCGGCCTCGGCCGGCTGCGTGGCGCTGATCCGCGACGCCATCTTCGCGAAGACCTTGACTTGCTGCACGAGCCTGGCCAGGTCGATGTAAAACAACTCGTCCGTCGGCGGGGGCAACTGGGCCAGGGCCTGCTTGAAACGGTCGGTCGACGCCAGGGAAGCCATTTCAGGATCCGATTCGCCGCGCAGCAGAGCCAGCGCTTGCTCCGGCATGCTCGAGCCGAACCCGATCAGCAGCACGTCCTCGTGCCGGGCCAACGTCAGGCTCAAGGGGATCGGCATGTCGGCAAACGAGAGCTTGTGCACGACCGAGCTGCCCGCGCCCTCGTGCGTGAGCAGCAAGCGGTCTTGCTCATCCAGTGCGACGAGGTTTTTCAGCATCGCCGTCAGCCCCTCGAAGCTCTCCGCCACCTGATCCTTCGGCGGCATCATCAGCATGATCAGGTCCGCCCCGGACGGCGGGGCGAGCTTCAGCGCGAAGGCCGATTCCCGCTCTCCCAGCCGCGACCACTCGACCCCGGCGGCCAGGTCCATTATCTGTTGCCAATGGGCATCGAACGCTTCGACGTCGCCGCCTTGATTTGTAATCGTGTTTTTCAGCAGGCGTTTGAAATCCTTCTCGAAATGCTGTTTCTCGACCGCGGCCCAGACGCGCTCGAACTGCTGGTTGAGGAACTCCTTGCCGGCGTGGTCGCGGGCGTGCATAACGAGCATCGCGTCCGCCGGGACGGCCCGGGTCAGCTTGAAATCGTCGATCCCTTCGGCCGGGGCCGGGAGGGCCGTTGCCAACAAACACAGCAGCAATCCGCTGTTCAGCCAGTTACGTGTGCGTTTCATCCGGTGTTTCTCCTTGCGTTGCGTTTCGGTCATCTTATCGTGTCGCCCCGCCGACGGTAGCACCTGGCCGCAACGAAAAACGCCTTTGCACAATTTCTGACAGCTCGGTTGTGCGAAAAAGTGCAATGTACAGGACCAGCACCGCATTTCACAACAAGCTCGAAAATCGCACCTTGAAGAGGGTGCGTGACATCTCCGGCGCGCCGCTCGTC
>JAGMDK010000290.1 GCA_023128695.1 Phycisphaerae bacterium | reverse complement strand
GGCGACGGTCAGCTTGGGGCTGCTCGGCTCGGCTGTGACTAACGTCGGAGATGGTATCAGGGTGCGTCTTGACGCACCATTCGAATGTGGACCCGGGGTTGGTGCGGCAAGCCGCACGCTACCATTGGCTGAAAGCTGAGGGCTGATAGCTGATTCCCAAACCCCGAACCCTGAACCCTACGTCACGAATTCGCGGGCGAGACGCCCGGAAATCGGGGGACACCAGGAAATCGGGGGACACCATACCTATTTCTATAATGTAATAATCGTGTAGCGGTCGCTCGGCCACGGCTGGACTTCGTTAGACCACGCCACCCGGCCGCAGAGCTGACCCTGCGGACTCGGTTCGATCATTACGGTCCAGCATCCCGGAGGCGGGTCCGAGCCCGTGGCGAGTTGGACTCGGATCGTTAGAGCGACGTCCGAAACCTCTTCGACACCCTGGTGCAGGAGGATCGGCTGTTGGGCGGGGTCGTGGCCGGCCTGGCCGGGCGGCACGCGGGAGCGGAACACCGTGTACTGGATCATCATCGGGTCGTCGTCGAGGTCGAGGCCGATATAGAGGCCGTTGGCTTGGGACTCGTCCGTGATGCCGGCAACGTAGAAGACCGGGTTGTAGTTGCCAAGCCCGCCCGGCCCCGATACCGTATCCCAGCGCGGAAACCATCGCCCGGCGGCGGCGGCCGGCACGGACACTGTTGCAGACGAGGTGTACATGACGCTCGATATCGAAGAACAGGCCGGGATCACAATCGTTCGGCTGCGCGGGGAGCTCGTGGGCCAGCACGCCGAATTCGTCGAGACCGTTACCAACCTGCTCACCGCCCCCGGCGTCCGCATCCTGCTCGATCTGGGCCAGGTGCCGTTCATGAACTCGACCGGCCTGAGCGAACTCGTGCGCGTCACGGCCCAAGCCAACATTCAAGAAGGGCGAATCGTCCTGGCGAACCTCTCGCCGTTCGTGGCGGGCGTGCTGCAAACAACGCAGCTCGACCGCTTCTTCGAGATTTGCCCTACCATCGAATACGCGCTGGAAAAGCTTCAGTAGTTCGGCCGGTACATCTAGAAACTAGAAACTAGAAACTAGACCTTGTCACCTTGTCACGTTGTCACGTTCACACGTTCCCACGGCCGGTACGGGGCCCGGCCGCTACATTTGCTTTCCACGGCCGCGCTCATCACGTACGGGATCTTGCTCCAGCACGGATCACGTCACCTTCCGGAACTTCCCGCCCCCCTCGTTGACCAGCTTCGTGAACCCCTTGGCCTTGAGATTCTTATCGCTGAGCAGGGACTTTTCGGAGGGCCGGGTGCTGATCCCACAGCGCGAGATCATCCGGACCACCGGCCCGCCACAGTGGGGGCATTTCCTCAGCGGCTGGTCATGCATCGATTGCCGCACTTCGAAGCGCGCGCGGCAATGGTCACACGCCTGCTGCCGGTCCGCGGCCTGGTATTCGTACGTCGGCATGGCAACACACCTCTGAACACACCTACTCCATTCTACCACGGCAAAACGAAACCGGCCGCGAGAACATGCCGGACTACGTTGCTTTGGGTATGCGTCATTTGCGTGGGCAACCCGTCATTCCGAGCTTTCACCGGCGGTGTGCCACTGCTCTTGACACCTTATGAGCAACGAACATATCTTGGCACCCGTCCGGCGCAGCGGTCGGCATCGTAAATGACTCCGGGCGGCAGTATAAATTGAGGGCATTTCGTTTCGCGGGGCACTCGTCCTGCGAATGTGACTGATCGGGTGCAACACAAAGCAAAGGAGAACAGCATGTTTCGCAAAGTGCATGGGTTGCTGGCGGTACTGGCAACGACAGTCCTGGCCGTGAGCCTTGCCGGGTGTACGCTCAGTGCCGCTGACATTGAGGACATCATCCGGACCACCTCCAGCGAGCTCGAGGGACTGATCGACAAGGCCGCCACCGCCGTGGATGAGGCGGTCGGCGAAGTCCAAGGGGTCGACCCCCGGGAGGCGGAGCTGTGGTCCGGTGCCGAAGATGAGGACCTCGACTTCGTCCTGGACGAGGACGCGACCTGGATTGACAACTTCGACGAGGACCTCGACCCCGAAAACTGGGACGAGATCATCCTGGTAGCCTTCGACAACATGACCGGCTACGACATCCTGCTCGAGTTCCTGGTCGACGGCGAGATGCAAAGCGTGCCGGTCTACGTCGACGACACGCTGTTGCTGGCGTACCCCTGCCCCGACCGCATGGATCTGATCGCCGAGTACGACTTCGACCCGACCACCGGCGAGTTGGTGGACAGCTTGGCTTACGAAGACACCTACGCCACCAACCCCGAAGACTTCATGTGCGGCGACCTGTTTATCGTCACCATCGACGAGGAAGGCCCCTCCGGCTGGGCCGAGCCGATCGACCTGTACGACGAGGACGACTACGACGCGATCGACTGGGAATCGTACGACGAGGGCTCGCTGTAGCGGTCAGCTATTAGCTTTCAGCTTTCAGCGGTCAGCTTTCAGCTCTTTTGGGCTGGGGTGAGAGTAACATCATAGGCGGTTCCGAGCAGCGAGCCGCTGCTGGTGCGAGCATCCTTTCTCGCACCTTTACCAGCCCGCCCCCATTCTTGCGGAACGTATGGAGGTCTCGAAGACACAGTGACGGAGCGAGATGGGAATCTCGCACCAGCGTCCTGGTGCGAGCATACCCTACCTCGCTGCGGTAATCGTCGCACGCTCAGCGACGTCGATGTATTCGGCCGACACAGATTCGTATTCGCCGATCTTCGTGAGGAAAAACGGGTCAGGAGAGGAGGAGAAGAAGTCTGACGCGTCGTGGGCCATGATAGCATCGCCAACTGCCCATCCGGCGAGTTGGCGAAGTTCGCCCGGGTCGGTCACCCTGTAGGCGGAGTCGTCATCGAGCAAGACGAAACCGTCTTCCACCGGTGCCACAAGAAGTGGCACGCCCTCGCTCGCGTTTTCTTCAATTGAAGTTCCATCTGTATCCACCAACTCGATCGACCCAAAAATGATGTTCTTGGCTGGATTCCAGGTATCGGTACCAACACAAAGCAACTGTCCATCGGCGAGTTCTGCCATGGCGGCTGTGTAGTCGCCGTACTGTTCGCGATACTGTGAGGGCAATGTCGCCAAGAGGATGAAATCGCCCGAACTCGTTCGGCCAGTGCCGTCAAACCGTATGCTGTGGTTGCTCTCGTCCCCGGAGAACATGGCGAGCGACCCGACATCGATCGTGTAGATACTATACACGTAGTCCAAGTCGTCCGTGTAGAAAGCTTGGAACGTCGCCCCTGGAATATCCAGGCCGACATCGTATGGCTCGGCGCTGCTGGGCAGAGTTACAGAAAAACCAGCGCCCTTGACCTCAACGGGACCTGCTGCCGTTCCCGGGGGCTGTTGGGGACAGCCTCCGATGGAAACAGCGACAACCAACCCGATCATACAAGCAATGGACCTTGACACCGCAACACCACCCTTTCTACAAGCGAAATGACCTCGCGAAACCCGTTTTCCTCTGTTCAATATACTCATATGGCCGCGCCGCGACAAGCGGATTGCGCCGGACGTGGCATCGCGACCGCCGCGCGGGTACGGGGCAGCGAGGTGCCACGAGAGGCCTGCGACGAGAGCCGGAGGCGCGCGCTTCGTAACATCTTGTGGTCAAAGGCCTTGTGTGAGCCGGCGACGCAAGGGCTGCTGGTGCGAGCATCCTCTACAAAGATCACTCGCACCACGTCGGTCAGGATTCTGGCCTTGTGTTTGTGCTCTTTGCCCTACAATACGCCGCATGGCAGAAGACCTCAGACTTGTGGTTGGCACCGCCGGGCATATCGACCATGGCAAGAGCCGGCTGGTTCTGGCCCTGACCGGGACGGACCCCGATCGCCTGCCGGAGGAGAAGGCGCGCGGCATGACGATCGACCTCGGGTTCGCGCACGTAGCGCTGGAAGGGTGTGCGATCTGGTTTGTCGACGTGCCGGGGCATGAACGGTTTATCCACAACATGCTCGCCGGGGCCAGTGGCGTCGACGTGGCGCTGCTCGTGATCGCCGCGGACGACTCGGTTATGCCGCAGACCCGCGAGCACGCGGAGGTCCTTAGCCTGCTCGGCGTCGACCGCTGCATCGCCGCTTTGACGAAAATGGACCTCGTCGACGACGAGTGGGCCGAGCAGGTCGAGGAGGAAGTCCGGGACATGCTGGCGGACTACGGGATCGAGCCGGTCGGCTTTGTCCGCACCTCCGCCGAAACCGGCCGCGGCCTCGACGAGCTGCGCTCCCTGCTGGTGAAGCTGGCGCGGGAGCAAAGCCAACGACACGAAATCTCACGTTGGTTCCGCCTGCCGATCGACCGGGCATTCGTCGTCGCCGGCCGCGGCACGGTCGTGACCGGCTCGGTCGCCCACGGCTCGGTTACGCGCGAAGATGAACTGGAACTCTGGCCGGGCCCGAAAGTAGTCCGCGTCCGCGATTTGCAGACGCACTATGACGAGCGCGAATCCGCCGCCGGCCGGATGCGTCTGGCGATTAACCTGGCCGGCGTGTCGCAGGATGAAACCGGGCGCGGCTACACGCTGGCGACGCCCGGCTATCTCGAGCCCGCCCGCTACCTTGATGTGTGGATCGCCTGGCTCCGCATGCCGGGCAAGACGCGTAAGCAAACACTCCGCCTGCGGCTGCACCTGGCCACCAGCGAGGTGCTCACGGAACTGAAGCTGCTGGAAAAGCCGACCGAAGACGGCGTGCGGGAGCAGTTCGGGCAACTCAAGGTGGCCGAATCTGTCGTGGCATCCTGGGGGGAACGCTTCATTCTCCGCGATGAAAGCGGTAGCCGTACGCTCGGCGGGGGGTGCATCCTGCGACCGGTTGCTCGTCTATGGACCGCCAAACGTCCCGCCCAGCGCGGGGGATTGCAAACGCTGCTCGATGGTGCTCCGCCGGCCCGGTTGGAAGAGGCGATCCGAGCGGCAGAGTGGCGTCCGCTCGACGAGCAGCGGCTCGCCGTCCGGGCCGGGCTGGAAGATAAAGACACGGTGACGGCGGCCTGCCGGCGGCTGATGGGAGCAGGGATAATCCGCGCCTTGGAGGCGGCCTCGATTCGCCTCTACGTGCACAACTCGCATCTCAAAGCGCTTGGTGACGATTTAACTCGCCGTTTGAAGCAGTACATGCACGACAATCCGCGTCAGCCGGGCTTGCCGCGCTCGCAGTGGCCGGGCTGGATGCCGGGGGCCTGCCCCGCGCGCTTCCGGCCGGTTCTAGCGGAGTGGTACCTCAAGACCGAACTGGTGATGCTGGTGCACGACCACATCGTCCCGGCCGGCGAGAAGCAGTCGATGTCGTCGGCGGATCAGGCTTTGCTGGACCAACTCCTGGCCGAGTATGACGAGGGTGCTTTTCAGCCGCCGGATATGAAGACCTTTCGCTGCCGCACACCCAAGAACGAAAAGCGTGTGCGGGAGCTGATCGAATTGGCGGTAGCCCGCGGGCAACTGGTGCGGGTCGCCGACGGCCTTTGGCTGCACGCTCGGCGGTGGGAGGAGCTGATCGACCGCGTGGTCGCCGCAGTGCATGAGAAGGGCGGCCTGACGGTCTCGGATATTCGTACGCTGCTGAACTCTTCGCGCAAGTATGTGGTGCCGATCGTGGAGCGTCTGGACGCCGCCGGGATCACGCGTCGGGTGGGTGATCGGCGGACGCTCGGCCCGAAGGCGTCATAATCTTCACCGATTGCTGAGAAACTGAATTTACGGTCGCATTGAGAAGAAGGATATTACCTATGGTCGTGCTTTTGTCCCTCGCTTA
>JAGMDK010000029.1 GCA_023128695.1 Phycisphaerae bacterium | reverse complement strand
GTTCCCACGTTCCCACCTTATCACCTCGGCCTGCGGGTATGAATTCCTACCCGGCGCGTTATGATCTCCCTTTCCGTGTGTTCAGCCGGCTGGTCTGGTCGCACCACCTGCCGGAGGAACTCAGTGCTGCTTGAAGTCCCGATGAACCCGCAGGGGTCTCTCCATTGAGTGAACTGGACATTTCTCGCGAACACGCTGACCCACTGGCTGGCGCATTATCACCGCTGGCGATCGATCGCCAGCGGATCGTTCACTCGGCGGCCTTCCGGCGCTTGCAGCATAAGACGCAGGTCTTCGTCGCCCCGGAGAGCGATCATTTCCGCACGCGGCTGACGCACACGCTCGAAGTGGCTCACCAGGCACGGTGCCTGGCCGAATTGCTCGGACTAAGCGCCGAGCTGGCGGAAGTCGTCGCCCTGGCGCATGACCTCGGCCACCCCCCGTTCGGACACGCCGGCGAAAAGGCGCTCAACGAGTGTCTCCGCGACCACGGCGGCTTCGAGCACAACCGGCACACGCTCCGCATCGTCGAGGAGCTCGAGCATCCGTATCCGGAGTTCCACGGCCTGAACCTGACCCGCGTTGTGCGGGAATGTCTCGCTAAGCACAGCACGCGCTACGATCGGCCGGGCGCGCATCCGCTCCAGGACGGCCGGCCCCCGCCGCCAGAAGGTCTCGTGGTCGATCTCGCGGACCGGCTCACCTACGCCCTGCACGACCTGCTGGACGGGCTCTACGCCGGGCTGCTCAATCTCGACGAACTCCGGGAGGTCGCACTGTGGCGGCCAGCATACACAGGCCCCGCACCGGCCGGCGGCGATGCTTGGCGTGGACACCTCCGCCCCGCCACCGACCGCATACAGCAGCGCGTGCTTGAAGATGTGGTCCGGAACACTCGTGAAACCGGTACGCCGAATCCGCGCTTGTCTCAGGAGATGGATGGGCAACTCAGCGAGTTGGACCACTTCCTCCTTACGCATCTCTACCGGAGTGAGCCCCTGGTTCGCGCTGACGACCATGCCCGCCGCATCCTCGCGGGCGTGTTTGACACGCTGGTTGACAACCCCGAGCGCTTGCCGCCCCGCTTCCGTAAGCGGGTCCCGGCCCTCGGCGTCCAGCGCGTCGTCACGGACTATGTCGCCGGCATGACCGACCGGTTTTGCCTGGAGCAGTGCGCGCGGCTGTCTGATGCCCCCCCAACGTAGCGGCCGGGCTCCGTCCCGGACGCAGGGTGATAAGGTGGGAACGTGGGAACGTGGGAAGGTGATAAGGTGATAAGGTCTAGTTTCCAGTTTCTAGTCTCTAGTCTCTAGATGCGAGCCTTTACGCAGATATCCTTCCCATCTCGCCGGGCGCGCGAAGTATGCGACAGATGCGCTCGGCGACGACTGCCAGCTTGTCATCCGTGAGATACGTCCCGGCCGCGATCCGGCGGCGGATTCCTTCCAAACACGCCTCCGCGAGCTCCGTGATGGCGTCGCCGACCGTCATTCCCGTGAGGTCCACCGTGTCCACCGGCCCTCCGACCGTGGCGGGCAAATGTGCTCCGCTCGCAGCCTTGCCGACCGGGGGCAGGGCTGAAAAACCGCCACCGAATTCAATCGCCGTCACGTGAATCATTGTACCGCTCCGTTACTGCATCCAAGTTCTCGCCTGGCATCCCCTCTCAGGGAGCACCGAAACCCAACCACTGCCAATCGCTCTGACTCTCAGAGCCCTGCCACTTGAGCAGTCTCGCGGCTCATCCCAACAGCCGAACACGCTGTTGCGTGCTCAACACTTGTTTTATCGCCCTCGCCTTCCCGCCTCCTTCATAAAAGTGACGCGGCTTGGCCAATGCTATCTGACTATAACCTCTTTATTTGCCATTGGTTGTCGAAATTAACAGCAACGCGGCCGTTTGTGTTAAGATGGGCAAGTTGGAACCGCGCACGGTCAGTCCGTAGTTAGGGCTTTCCATTACAGCAAATTTTGCGCTTTCGCGCGTTGTTGCCTGTTAAAAGGTGCACAGACTAATCGACTACCGCCAATTTGCTGACCGCTGACCACTGAAAGCTGATCGCTGAAAGCTGAATGCTGATCGCTGAAAGCTGAATGCTGATCGCTGAAAGCTGAATGCTGACAGCTATTCCCCCACTTTGCGAACACCGGCTCCTGAATCTATCATGCGTCCCCAATTGCCGATACGCTGGGCAATGGGCTTATGTACCCAACTTTTATTCTGCTTGCGATAGAGAGGAAAACCATGGCCGCCGAAGCCGCATTGATGGACAAGCTCACCGCCCTGTGCAAACGCCGGGGGTTCATTTACCAATCGAGCGAGATCTACGGCGGGATCGGCGGCTTCTGGGACTACGGCCCGATGGGCGTCGAGCTGAAGCGCAACATCAAGGACATCTGGTGGCACGACATGGTCACCAACCCGCCTGACGGCCCCGACGGCAAAGAGATCGAAATGGTCGGGCTGGATTGTTCGATCATCATGAATCCGAAAGTGTGGGAGGCCAGCGGGCACGCGACGGGGTTTGCGGATCCGATGGTGGATTGCCGGTCTTGCAAATCCAGGTTTCGCGCTGACCAAATCTTCGTCTTAGAGTGGTTCTACCGTGATGTTTACGCCCATATCACCGCGCCCCGCGAAGGTCCGTGGGTCAACCCCGTTCTGGAGCAACTTCTAAGGCAGCGCCCAAATCAGAACGACGGAAGAGCCCAAAAGGAGTTCCGGAAGGACTTTCACACGATCACGAGCGCCGAAGGCGCGCAAGTGCAACCCGCAATTCGCAAGAGTGTATCGGCGAGCAGTGTTCCGGAAGCCGCTGGGCTGGCAAAACTGTCCGCGCGGGAGCAAAGCTACATCAAGAGCAAACACCAAGAAGCCCTGTTGACCTTCGTCTACCCGTTTCAAGTGTTCCAGGCCGCGCACCACGCGCTCCCACCATGCCCCTCGTGTGGAGTTGACAGCCTAACGGAGCCAAGACAGTTCAACCTGATGTTCAAGACTCACGTTGGAGCCCTCGAAGACGCCTCGGCGCAAGCATGGTTGCGTCCCGAGACCGCTCAAGGCATCTTCGTCAACTACCAGAACGTCCTCGACACGACACGCGTAAAGGTGCCCTTCGGCATAGCTCAGGTGGGCAAGGCGTTTCGCAATGAGATCAACCCGCGGAACTACACCTTCCGCTCGCGCGAGTTTGAGCAGATGGAGATCGAATTCTTCTGCCACGCCGACACGTACCAGCAGTGGTACGAGTTCTGGCGGGAGGTGCGCTACAACTGGTACGTCAACCTCGGGCTGCGCGGCGAACGCGTGCGGCTGCGCGATCACGAGGGTGATGAGCTGGCGCACTACGCCAGCGCGTGTGCCGACGTCGAGTACCTCTTCCCGTTCTCCGACGAGTTCCAGGAGCTTGAAGGCGTCGCCCACCGCGGCTGCTACGACCTGTCACAACACCAGAAGCATAGCGGCGTCGATCTGACCTACTTCGACAACGACGCCTGGGAACGCGACAAGGATCAGTTCCCCAAGGAGCAACACAAAGAGGTCAAGAACAAGGAGCCGTACCGCTTCCTGCCGCACGTGATCGAGCCCTCCGCCGGGGCGGACCGGGCCACGTTGGCGTTTCTGTGCGAGGCCTACGCCGAGGACGAGCAGCCGGACGAAAAGGGCAAGCTGCAATCACGGGTGCTGATGAAGCTCCACCCCAAGCTGGCCCCTATCAAGGTCGCGGTCTTCCCGCTGGTCAAGAAGGAGGGCATGCCGGACATCGCGCAGGCGATCTACAAGGATGTCAAGCGGCACATGACGGCCTTCTACGACGACAAGGGCGCGGTCGGCCGGCGTTATCGCCGACAAGACGAGATCGGCACGCCGTTCTGCGTTACGGTCGACGGCGACACGCTCCAGGACGGCACCGTCACCATCCGCGACCGCGACACGCTGGCGCAGGTGCGGGTCGCGAAAGATAACGTCGTCACCTGGCTGCGGGACAAGCTGGCTACATAAGCATAAACTCCGTGCGGACGTGCTCCGCCTTTTTCCAGATCGCGCGCCAAATGCCGGCTGTCAGATTAGATCAGACACGTGCACTTTTAGTTTGCCCGACACCTTTCGTAGTGTGGTTATCTTGCAGCGCTCGGGCTTACGGAAGATTCTGGAAATCACCGTCGCCGACACGCCCATCCGCCGCGCTAGTTCTGCTTGCGACCACCCCTGCTTGCGCAGGGCTTGAAGCAATTTGTTCCGCACGACGCGAGCGCGGACCGTGGCATCATCGTCCGTCTGGGCATCCGGTCGGCAGGATTCCTGATAAGCCTCTTTAACCCAATCCGGCGCGTCATCAAGAACATCCGCCGAGGCGGGCGCCGCCTCCTCAACCGGCGCTTCTGCTTCTCGATCACCTTCGGCAGCGCCGCCCAGCAGAGCCAGAAGCTCAACCACGTAAGCGGCGAACGATTCGCCATGAAGGCGGGCCAGCGAGAGAGCTAGATCTCTACGCTCGCCCAGCACCGCCTCAAGCGTTTGGAGACTAACGCGTTGCATCGCAGTCACCTCATGACCTGGCGGGCGAAGACGGCCCGCGAATTCTTGTGCACCTCCATGCCAAGACTGTTGGCCGTTACGTCCCTTGTGAGCACCTGGTTTTCCCGCTGGTGCCTGAACCGAGGATTTAGTACGCATAGACGCGTCCACCGCATCAGCCTCCGTGCCAACTCAAGACGACGCCTGTCCATCTATTACTAACATAGCATGTAAATAGCCACATCGTCAACATAAATGCTTATATTTATCTTGACGGCGTAAACAGGCATGTTAATATGCCTGTGGAAATGGGCATCATGGGATGCGTGATAGCATTTCTTCCAGAATAGGTATATGAGCGAGAAACGCGCATGGGTGGGATGATTATGAGGCAAATCGAGTGGGCAGAGCAGGCGCGGGAGGTTCAGAATCGGATTCCGCCCGACGAGCCGGAGCAACGCTCGCCGTCACTGTGCGAGATTCAGGTCCGCGCTATCAAACTGGCTTGGCAATGCGCTCGTTCCAGCAAGTATACCGGCTTGAAATCCGCTATTGACCGAAAATGCACTGTCAGGATCTGGATGAAAGGGGATCGGGAACTGCTGACAGTCTTCGCGATCGAGGTCTCCTACGATGGCGACCTGAGCTTTGAAAACCCTCTGCGGAACTATCCAGCCAAGTTAGGTAAGACTAAATGACCGTGCGCAATCTCGCGCCGTCAACGCGATCGAAAGGCCGCGCGGGCTGAAGCCCGCGGCTCTTCGGCGGCGCAGAATCGCGCACGGTTATTTAGCGACGTCAAATCCCGCGTGAGTGCCCATCCCCTCCGATCCGTTCCCACGTTCCCACGTTCTCACGTTCACTTTTTCCGTCGCTCCACCAGTTTCGCCACGCGTTGGATGTGTTCCGGGCCCGTCCCACAGCAGCCGCCGATAATGTTTGTGCCGGCGTCCAGGATCGTCGGCACCTGGGCGGCGAATTCCTCCGGCGTCTGCTTGTAAACCGCCTGACCGTCTTCCAGTTCGGGCATGCCGGCGTTCGGCTTGACCCACAGCGGCAGGCTCGTCGCGCCGCGCAGGGCCACGACCGCCGGCAGAAACGTGTTGATCCCGCCGCCACAGTTGCAGCCGACGGCATCCGCCTCGGCGTCTTCCAGGGCCGCCGCACAATCCTCCGCGCGGGCTCCCATCATCGTTCGCGTCCGCTGCGGCCCGGAGTCGAAGGACATGCTGGCGATCACGGGCAGTCCGGTCGCGTCTTTGACGACCTTCAACGCCAGCAGGATCTCCGCCGTCTCTGAGAAGGTCTCCAGCACGATGACGTCCGCCCCGCCGGCCGCGAGTGCTTTCGCCTGCTCCTCGAAGATCGGCGAGAGCTGCTCCGGCGTGGCCTCGCTGACGGCGAGAATCTTCCCGCTCGGCCCGATGGAGCCCGCTACCAGCGCCTCGCGGTTGCCGATCGCTTCGCGGGCCAGCTCCGCTCCGCGGCGGTTGATTTCCTCCACGCTCGCCTCGACTTGCCGCCGCTCCAGGTTGAAGCGATTGGCGGAGAAGGTGTTAGTGGTGATGAAGCGCGCTCCGGCGTCAAGATAAGCCCGGCCAAGCTCGAGGATCAGCTCGGGGTGCGCAAGATTGGCGGTTTCCGGCATGACATCGGTCGGCAACCCGCGCATTTGCAGACTCGTGGACCATCCGCCGTCCGCCACCGTCACCCCGGCTTTTAGCGCTTCGCGATCGAATGTCATGACGACATCTCCGTAATGTCCTTAGACTGTCCCGCTCGGCTCAGCGGGAGCTTCGCCCTCCCATTTTAGGCTCAGCGGGAGCTTCGCCCTCCCATTTTAGGCTCAGCAGGAGCTTCACCCTCCCATTTTAGGCTCAGCGGGAGCTTCGCCCTCCCATTTTAGGCTCAGCGGGAGCTTCGCCCTCCCCTTTTAGGATGTTGTTTAACCGCCGGCAAATGTCATCCGGCTCACCCGGGCCCTTGTACGTCAGCGGGCCATCGTACCCGGCCGCGCGTAGCCCGTTAACCACCGCCGGCCAGTTCACGCTGCCTTCACCCAGCACGCAGAAATCGGCCGGTCCCGGCTTGTTCACGTCGTAATCCTTGGCGTGTACCCGCGCGATGCGGCCGCCGAGCGTGGCGATCCAATCCTCGGGATAGCCATGCGCCAGCACGTTCCCGGTGTCGAGATAGAAGCCCACGTATGGTGAATTGATCCGGTCGATCAGGTCGGCGGCCTCCAATGGCGACAAGAGGAAGCGATTCCAGACGTTCTCGAGCGCGAGCGTGACGGCCCGGGCCTCCGCCTCGTGCCGCAGGTCCGAAAGCGCCTCCACGGTACGATGCAGGGCGTCGGCATACGATACACGAGGTCGGGGCTCACCAAGCTTGCCGACCACGGCCGGGACCACGAGGAGCGCCCCGGCCCGCGCCGCGGCGGCTCGATCCAGCAGGCGAAGCGTCACTTCGTGAGCCCGTTGCCGATCCGCTTCGGCGGGTGAGGCATAATTGAATTGCCAGAAGAGATCAGTCGCCAGCCCCACCAGACGCAGGTTGAGCTCGGCGGCCCGGTCAGCCAGACGAGCGAACTCCGCCGGCGGCGTATCCGGTCGCAAGGGACCTGCGTCCGAGATGACCAGCTCGAGCCCCGCGAAGCCGGCCGCGGCCGCGCGCGTAAGCTGCTCGTCGGCGGAAATCATGTCCGGAAACGACCAGGCATTGATAGCGGCGTACATGCGGACCTCATTATTTCGGACGAATTACAGTTCGTATTTGGACGAGCCTGGAGTTCAGCGCCCATATAGCGTAGGCACAACCGTCATTCCGAGCGAGCCATCGAATCAGCATTGATAGAGCACTATGGCTCTGTCGCTCGTCAATTGATGGGCTGGTGTGCCACTGCTCTTGAGCAGTGTTCTTAATGATTCCGGTGCACTCGACGATATCTAGCACTGCTCAAGAGCAGTGGCACACATTCTGATCGATACGCAATCCGTCAATTCAGCCGCGACGGAGAACTTGCTACTTCCATCGATCGCCTGTGACGTGCTCGTCGGAATGACCATGAAGTCTCAATTGCGCAGAAAACAAGGCCGGTACCCACACGGGGTACCGGCCTGGCAGGAATTACTCCTTGCGATCCCTCCGGATCGCACCGTTACACTTGGCTCCCTCGGAACCCGCCCCGGGCCGCTGCCCGGAGGCCGAGTTCCAACACTACAAACATTCAAAACAAACGCGCGGAATCCAAAAACAAGCTTGGTTTTTCCGCGCGGTTTGTCAGCCGGCCCTTGAAGCGCCCCCGCTTATGCTATAATCCCTCCCCCGGTAACAGCCGTCGCGGCAAACAGGTAACGATCCGGAAATCACGGCCAGGAAGCCGCATGGCCCCCAGGCAGGAGAGCAGTGCATGCCGCCCATGGTTCCGAGTCGGATCTTCTTCACCCGCGGTGTCGGCCGGCATCGCCATAATCTCGAATCATTCGAGGCCGCGCTCCGCAGCGCCGGCATCGCCCAATGCAACCTGGTCAAGGTATCGAGCATCTTCCCGCCCGGGTGCAAGCTCATCTCGCGGCGAGCCGGTTTGGCGAGGCTCATCCCCGGGCAGATTACGTATTGCGTGATGGCCGAATCCCGCACGAACGAGCCCAATCGCCTGGTCTCGGCCGGCATCGGTCTGGCGGTTCCCGCCAAGGGCGATCAGTTCGGGTACATCTCCGAACACCACGGGCACGGGATGAACGAGCGGAAGACGGCTGACTTTGTCGAAGACATGGCCGCCAACATGCTCGCCACCACCCTCGGCATCGAGTTCGACGCCGACAGCGACTACGACGAACGCCGCGAGGTGTACAAGATGAGCGGTCAGATCGTGAAAACCCGGGCCGTGGTTCAAACCGCCGAGGGTGATAAGAACGGCAAGTGGACGACGGTGTTGGCGGCCGCGATCTTCCTGTTCGATTAGCACGTGTTTCTGGAGCGAAGAGCCGCGGACTTCAGTCCGCGCGGTGTCCCGCGGGGCAAGATCGTTGTCACACAGCATTCCGGACAACTTCCTGGGGCTCGACGCGCGGGCCGCCGCTTACGACACGGCCCGCTTCGCAATCCTGCCGATCCCTTACGAGGCGACGACGAGCTTCGGCGCTGGTACTCGCGAGGGACCACGGGCGATCATCACGGCCTCGCAACAGGTCGAGCTCTACGACGAGGAACTCGGCCGAGAAAGTATCCGGGCCGGCGTCGCCACGCTCGATCCGCTCGAACCGGACGCCCGTGGGCCGGAGGCCATGCACCAGCGCGTCTACACCGCCGCTCGTCGAATAGTACGCGACGGCAAGTTTCTCATCGCTCTCGGCGGCGAGCACGGCATCACGTCGGGCTTGGTCCGGGCAGTCATGACACGTCACAAGGATCTGAGCGTGCTCCAGGTCGACGCTCATGCGGACCTGCGCGACACGTATCAAGGTTCGCCGTACAGCCACGCCTGCGTCATGCGCCGCGTGCACGAACTGGGCGTACCGGCGGTCGGCGTCGGCATTCGCAATTTCTCGGCCGAGGAGGCCCGCTTCATTCGCCGGGAGAAAAAGCCGCTCGTCACCGCCCGCGCGTGCCGCGCGTCGTCGTCCTGGATCGAGGAGGTGGTTTCCCAACTCAGCGATCGTGTGTACGTGACGATCGACATCGACGGCTTCGACCCGGCCTATGCCCCCGGCACCGGGACGCCCGAACCCGGCGGACTCGACTGGTATCAGGTCGTCGATCTACTCGCCGCGGTCGCCCGCGAACGTCAGATTGTCGCCGCCGACGTGGTTGAAGTCCGCCCCTTGCCGCCGAGCACGGTGACCGAGTTCCTGGCGGCGAAGCTGATCTATCGGCTGATCGGATTAGTGGCCCGCGGCACCTGACCAAGCCGCTGGTGCGAGAATCCACTGGTGCGAGAATCCCTTCTCGCACCACTCCTCATTCCCCGCTGGTGCGAGAATCCTTTCTCGCACCCGTTCATCATTCGTGTCCCCCACCGCTAAAGCGATGGGCCACCCGCCTTGTTCCGTGGCAGCGCTAGGCCCGGCATTTATGCCGGGTAAACGAG
>JAGMDK010000289.1 GCA_023128695.1 Phycisphaerae bacterium | reverse complement strand
TACGCTTCGGGTTCTGCTTGCTCCAAACGGCTATTTGCAAGCCTGGGCGTGCTGGTGCTGCTCTTGGCATCGTGCGAAAGCAAGCCGGCAGCGCCGCCGCCAGCCGAACCGAAGACTGAAACCCCCACGGCAGCAAAAACCGCGGAGCCGGTGTCGGAACCGGAGCCGCTGCCGGAGCCGGAGTCGGCACAATTGACGAAGGGGTTCTCGGTCGCCCATCACGAGGATGCGGACCTGCGTCTGGTGAGCTACAACATTTTGTGGAATCACATCTTTGAAGACGTTTCCCCCAGCAACGCCGCCAAGTTCGCACGCCTCATCACCGCGCTGGATCCGGACATCCTGGCGCTGCAAGAAATCGGCGTTCACCCCCGGGATCGCAACAAGCCGGGGGTCAAGAGCCGGACCGCCGAGGAGGTTCGGGCGGTCATGAATGAGATTGCTCCTCTGCCCGACGGCGCAAGCTGGCACGCTTTCCAAGGGTATGACAACGTTATTGTGAGCAAATATCCGCTGAAAGAGACTCGCACCAGTACGATCCCGAAGGGCCAACGCGACTTGGCGATCGCCCTGGTCGACCTGCCGGATGAGGATTTCAACATCGACTTCTACGTCCTCAATAACCACTACAAGTGCTGCAATGGCGAGAAAAACGACCCCAAACGGCAGCAGCAATCGGACGCCATCGTGAGTTGGCTTCGCGACGCCCGCACGCCCGGCGGCGAGATCGATCTGCCCGCGGGGACCGCGTTTGCCGTCGTCGGCGATCTCAACATCGTCGGTTCGTTTCAGCCCGTGCAGACGCTAATCGAGGGCGACATCATCGACGAGGAGCACTATGGCAAAGACTTCCCGCTCGACTGGGACGACACGTCGCTGGTCGATCCGCACCCCCGGCATAACATCGCCGGCCCGGACGATTACACTTGGCGGAACGACCATAGTGATTACGAGCCCGGCCGGATTGACTTCATCATCTATACCGACAGCGTGCTCGCAGCCGTCCAGACGTTCGTGCTGAACACGACGACCATGTCGAACGAGGACTTGCGGGCCGCGGGATTGCAGCGACGCGACATCTGCGCCGACACCAGGTACGAGGATTTCGACCACCTGCCCCTCGTCGCGGACTTTCGTGTCGTCGCGGGCGAGTAATCAATATGATCGAGCGACTCACCGTTCAAACACACGGTCAGGGGCTGGTCGAGCTCACCGCGGAGGTAAACGCAGTGGTGCGGCAGGCCGGCGTGCGCGAGGGGCTCTGCACGCTGCTGATTCAGCACACCTCGGCCAGCCTGACAATCCAGGAAAACGCCGACCCGTCCGCCCGCCGCGATCTGGCCGACTGGCTCGCTCGGCTGGTGCGGGAAGACGATCCGCATTTCACGCACACGGCGGAAGGCCCCGATGACATGCCGTCGCACATCAAGGCCGCCTTGACGGCGACCACTCTGTCGATCCCCATCGTGGACGGCCGGCTCGGTCTCGGGACATGGCAAGGCATCTATGTCTGGGAGCATCGCCGCCGCGGCTCCCGCCGGCGGGTGCTGGTGCACGTGAGTTGAGCACACGGCTGACCCTTCGGCTATCAGACTGTCGGAATACCTCCGTCGTCCGCCGGTGGCGGACTCGGTCGGAGTGACGGGCTGCTAACGGCCGAGCGCTTGATCGCCGGCCTGGGGGGCGGAGGGGCCGATGTTTTCGACTGTTTCCGCCACCACCACCGTACGGCCGGTGAAGCGCTGAATAACACGCATCCGGGCTACGATCAGACCGTCCCGCTCAATGCTGACGTTCATCCCGACGTAACTGCGCGGCAAATCGAGTGTGGCCAGGCCCGTCGCGGGATCGTAGAGACGCACGTGACCCTCCGCGGGCGGCAGTGCCAGCACCGCCTGCCCGCGCTGAAGAAGCTGTTTAAGCCTCACTTGCTCCCACGCCGGCAGAGTCGTGATGAGCTCCTCGATAACAGGAATACCCACCGGCGAATCGAGCCGCGCGAGCGCCTCCGCCGCTGACAGAGCGATACGCCGGTCGTCGTCGTCGAGCAGGTCAACGAGCACCGGCTCGGCGATCTCGACCCGAAGCTGCCGCAGGCAGGCCACGACCTCCCGCCGCTCGCGCGGGCGGCAGCCTGCCAGATACGACCGCCAGTCATCCGCGGCGAAATGAACTTCGTCTCTCAGGAAAGCCGGCGTATGACGGTAATAGGTTTCCAGCGTCAAGGTGCAAATGGCGGTTGAGTAGACGCACCCGCCGACGAGTCCCGCCATTCCCCAGCCTTGGCCGTAAGGGGGCCAACTCCCGTACTGGTGCCGCTTGTCACCGTGGGCGTTTTTTTCACGGTTCTGGAGCGGGAGCAGGGTGTCGCGCAGCCGGGCGTTCCAACTGGCCCAATCATCGCCGCCGCGTTGAAACATCGCCAGCGTCCCATAATACCAGTAGTATTCGCTGTGACGCAACGACGCGGTTTTGAGGCGGAGTTTTGACGCCGAGGGCGGTTCACCCAGCAGCACTGACCGTTGCCGCAATGGAGCACTCCCGACCAGACGCCAGCCGAGCATCTGTTCGCACATCAGGCCCGCCGCCAACATCGCCAGACCGTATTGGTGGACCGGTCGCAGGTCGCGGTCGAGCTGAAAACCCTCGCCCGAGTCGGCGTACCACACCCGTCCGTCCTCCCCGGCGGCCCGGGTGAAGTGCAGAGCCGCCCGAACCAGCGTCCGGGGCGGCACCTCTATCCCAGCCGCGGCACACGAGTGCAGCGCCTGAACCATCCAGGCCGTGATCGAGCTGTCATTGCGGCCGGTGTTCGGCGTGGGGAGATAATCCCAGCCGCCGAGGGTTTGCTGGCTGCCGACCAGGCGTGCCACCGCGCGCCGGAGCGGTTCGACGACACGCGGCTCCTGCGTTAGAGCGAAGTACTCCGCCAGCGCCAGTGTCGCGAGCGCGTCGTTGTAGCCCGCCGACGCAGGCTGCCGCGAGAAGCCCCCGTGCGGTTCCTGAAGCTTGAGCAGGGCGGCCACGGCGGCGCTTACGACGTCTTGATACGGCCCGTCCCCGTCGGTGTACCCCGCTCCCAGGAATGCCAGCAGAGCAAGACCGCTCACACCCGCCTTCAAGTCCTGCCCCGTGCGTTCGAGCGCGGCACCCGAGCATACGTCGTCCGGCGGACACTGTCGCTTGAAGTGGAAGCGATCCCAGGTGCCGTCCGGCGATTGATGGGCCGCGAGCCAGGCCAGCCCCGCTTCCACCGCGGTTTCTGTCCGCACGGTCCCGCCGAACGTTTCCACCGCTCGTTGCCGGGCCTCGGGTGAGCGGTCCCATTCATCGTCGCGAGCGGCCTTTGGTAAACCGGGTTCGGTGTTTGACTGGGGTGCGGGCCGGCCGCCATGCACGCGGCGGCGCTCGACGATCGGCGGGAGGGGGCCCGCCGCCACGGCTGCTTCCGGAGCGGCAACCTCCCCAGAATCGGCCGGCGTCTGTGCGTCGATACGCTCCGGAGACGCCGAGATTGCTTCCGACGCTTCGGTTTCCCGGGGCGTGGGGGCAGCGCTCACGTGCTCGTCAGCGTGAGAGGTGGGCGGCGGCGGCAGTGGGTCAGGC
The DNA here is from genome assembly GCA_023128695.1 of Phycisphaerae bacterium. Lineage (GTDB taxonomy): Bacteria > Planctomycetota > Phycisphaerae > UBA1845 > Fen-1342 > JAGMDK01. The sequence continues at coordinate 8,640 of JAGMDK010000289.1, read as the reverse complement.
CCCGTGGATGGGAATAGCAACACGGGCAGCAATACTGCCACTAGAGCCAGCACGATGAGCAATAGCCCTCCCCCAAGCATGAGCGGGCGTTGCCACCGGCGCGATGCTGGATACTGATTGCGGCGCATCGCTGCATATTGTAAGCACGTTTGGCAGCCCGGAGAAAAAGGGCGACAAAATATACCCATAGCAGTCAAGTCGGGTCTTGTTTGGTCTATACTGGGATAGGGACCGGAGAGTAAGGTTCAAATCCAAGTTCCAGATTGCGCAAGAGCGCGGGAGCGACATCATGTCAAAGTTAAGAATCATCCCCATTGTTCTCGTGGGAGCGGTCACGGCGGCGGCACTAGCCGCTCAGGACGACGGACCGCAGTGGCTCGCGGTGAACAGCGTACCATCGGATCCTGCTCGGGCCGCGGTTCTCCATTCATCCGACGGAGGATTAGAGATCGCCGTCACAATGCCGGGCGCCTATCAGTCAGCGGTAACGGCGGCAGATGGACGCCAGTACACACAACTGAGTGTCCCCGGCTGCGGGGCGACCGCCGATGAGGTGGGTCTGCCGGAGATGCCGTTCAAGGGGTTCTTCGTGGAGATCCCCTACGGCGTGGACGTATCGGTCGAACTGCTCGATATGACAGTCGTGACGCTCGGAACCGGTTACAAGATATATCCCTCACAACCGCCTCAGCCGGACAGTAGTGATACGGCCCCCCCCTTTGAGATCAACGAGGCAGCCTACGCGACGGATACATTCTTCCCGGCCGAGCCGGTGGTGCTCGACGAACCGGGCTTCATCCGCGGGCGGCGGGTGGTCTTCGTGGAGGCATTCCCGCTCCGCTACAACCCCGTGACCACCGAGTTGCAAGCCTATGACGAACTGCGCTTCAACTTAGTATTCAGCGGGGGTGTGGATCGGTCCGGCCTGGCGCAGCGCCAGCGGCTGGCCACCCGCGAATCGGAGGCGCTGGCGGCAGGCTTGATTCTGAACTACGAGCCGGTTGCTCTACAACGCGCTGGTGTCGGAGTACATCGCAACTACTCAAGGAACAATGCGGCCGATTATCTGATTATCGTCAAGGATAATCTCAAAGAAGAGATTCAGCCCTTGGCCGATTGGAAGAAGCTGAAGGGGTACACAACCAAGGTAGTAAAAAAGTCGGACGCCGGCAACACACCGACGGCGATCAAGAATTACATCCAGAACGCCTACGACACCTGGGATCCGGCGCCGTCCTATGTCCTGCTGGTAGGTGACTACGCCGACATCCCGCCGAAGTGGGTCTACATTCCTAACAGGTCATGCAATTCAGACATTTATTACGCCTGCCTGCAAGGGGATGACTACTATCCCGACCTGGCGATCGGGCGTCTGCCGGTGAGCTCGGAGACGGACTGCACGAACGTGGTCAACAAGATCCTGGGTTACGACCGCTGGCCGGTGGACGAGGACTGGTACAAGAAATTCCTGAGCGCCGCTTACTTCCAGGATGATAACAACGACTCATACGCCGACCGCCATTTCATGGAGACCTCGGCCCATGTCGAGAGTTGGTTGAGCACTAACACCAATATGACCACACACACGGCGTGGTGTGAGAACAGCGGCACGCATAGCAACTACTACTACCGGACCACGGGTTTGAATCATCCCCACCGGTTTGCTTATGCCAGCCCCATTCCCGCGTCGGTCACCGGGGCCTGGGTCACCGCGAACCAGGCCACCACGGCCATCTCGAACACGATCAACAACGGCGTCGGTCATGTGCTGCATCGGGATCACGGGAGCGAGACGTCCTGGTGTCATCCGCCCTTCAATAAGAACGACATCAGCAACCTGTTCAACGGCTTCCGCACGCCCGTCGTCTTCAGCTTCAACTGTCAGACGGGTTCGTTTCAGCGGGCTAGCGGGGATTGCTTCTGCGAAGCTTTTCTGAAGAAGAGCCCGGGCGGGTGCGCGGGCATCTGCGGCGCGACCCGAACAAGTTACTCCGGGTACAACGACCTGATCGTCCACGGCCTGTACACTTGTTTCTGGTCTTCCTACGACAGTACCCACACCGACACCACCTATTCCCGTTCAAAGCGGCTGGGCAACGCCCTCAACTACGCCAAGTACTACATGAAGATCTACGAGGGCACGAGCAACACGACCAAATCCGAATTCTACATGTTCCACTGGTTCGGCGACCCGGACATGTGGCTGCGTACCAGACGGCCGTTGTTCATATCCATCATAGATAGGGAGCTTTTCGGACCGCCCTACGACTCGACCATGCGCGTCCGCTGTCACTGTTACCGCCAAGGGCTCGTCGAGGGCGCCCAGGTGACCGTTTCTCACGCCTACGCGCCCGATTACTGGACCGGCGTGACCGACGCGAACGGCGAGGTCGTTTTCTACAATATGGATTTCACCGAGCCGCACGGCTACCACCTGACGGTCGTGGTGGACAATTACATGCCTGTTGAAGAATCGCTCGATATGGACGGGGCTTGTTGCGACGACGATACGGGCATGTGTCAGGATTATGTACCCATGCTCCAATGCTACGGCCGCTGGACCAATGGTATGTGTGGAGAAATGGAACCGCCGTGCGGACTGGGCGCCTGCTGTTATGACGATGGCACGTGTATGTACACGCCCGAAGACGGTTGCACCGGCGCCGATATGGTCTGGCTCGGGCCCGAGAGCACCTGTGAAGACTGCTGCGTCCTGGAGTGCCCGCCCGAGGCCCAATTGGAAGCGGAGCCCTGTGGCGAGGACACCAACGGGGGCTGCGACATGCCCACGCCGGCGTTCGAGACGATCGAATGTGACGATGTGGTTTGCGGTACGTTGTGGGCTACCGGCGGCGATCAGGACGACGATTGGTACCAGCTCGACCTCACTGACTCGCGAGTTCTCACCGTGACGCTCAATGCTGAAAGTCCGGCGATAGTCGGCGTCTGGGCTCAGAACGAGTGGGGGCAGCCCGGATGTGACAACCTCACGGGCGACTTGGCCTGGTCGGACGCCACGACGCCTTGCCTTGAGGCTAGTGTGACCACCCTGTGTCTCCCGCCCGGCACATATTACATCTATGTGGCGGCGGATGCGGATGAAGGGTACCCATGTCATTCGCTGAGTCGCGGAAACGACTATGTCTTGACCGTGACCTGTGTACTGTGCCCAGAGGCCCTGGGCGCCTGTTGCGACGATATCGCCGGTACCTGCGAGGAAGACGTCCACCAGATCAACTGCCTGGACTATGGGCTGCGGTTCCTCCCCGGCGGTGCGTGCGGTGATTTCGACCCGGCCTGCGGCAGCCTGGGCGTCTGTTGCTACGACCAGAACGGCACCTGCGAGGACAATGTGCCGGCGGCTTATTGCCAAGGCCCCGGGGTGCGCTTCCTACCCGCGCCGGCGACGTGCGACGACTTTGATCCGCCCTGCGGCACGCTGTGGGGCGTCTGCTGCGGCCCTGATCCGGGCGAGTGTACGGTCGATGTCTTTGAAGTGGACTGCCAGGAGCCCGGTCAGCACTTCCTGGCTGCGCCGGGCAACTGCGACGATTGCGACACCGCCGTGAGCGGCGTCTGCTGCGATGACGACACCGGCACGTGCACGGAAAACGTGTACGAGTTCAACTGCCGCCGAGAGTACCAGCGCTTCCTGCCTGCTCCGGCGACGTGCGACGACTTTGATCCGCCCTGCGGACCGGCGTGGGGGGCCTGCTGCGATGAGATCCTGGTTATTTGCGAGGACAGAATCTACGAAGTGGACTGCCAAGGACCAAACGAAGTGTTCTATCCAGGCCAGATGTGTGACGATCTTGAGCCACCCTGCGGGATGGTGGCCTGCTGCCTGCCGGACGGCAGTTGCGTGTATCTGACAGAGGATGAATGCGTGAATCCGCCGTACTACGGCGTCCCGCAAGCTCCCGGGGAAGTTTGTACCGCCCCCTGGTCATGCTGCTTCGGCGACGGTTCGTGCCTCGAGGTGGACCCGATTTGCTGTGACGAAATGGGCGGCCAGCCCGGATATGTGGCACAGTGCCTGGGCGACAGCAACGGCAACGGGATCGACGATGCCTGCGAAGACTGCAATTCCAATGGCGTGCCCGACGTCCAGGACATCGCTGAGGGCACCAGTGAGGATTGCAACACCAACGGCATCCCTGATGAGTGTGACATCGCCGCCGGCACAAGTGATGACTGCAATACCAACGGCATGCCCGACGAGTGTGAAGCCGGTGTCGGTGACATCACCATGGACGGCGGCTTCATCGGCAAGATCTTCGAGCTCGACCCGCCCTATCCGCTAGGCAGCGGCAGCACGAACCTGGAGACCATGCGCAACGGGGACTATCCGCCGGTCGGCAGCATGGACTACTGGCGTCAATACGACACCTTTCACAATGGCGACCAGGGCAACGAGGACTGGATGGGTTACGAGTTCACCTACGCCCGGGAGTTCCATGGGCTCATCTTCCAGGAGGGCATGCACTTCGTGGACGGCGGCTGGTTCGATGAATTCCAGGTCCAGGTTCGGATCGAGGGTGTTTGGACAGACGTCGCGAATCTGAGTTCCGATCCGCCCTATCCCGGCAACAACGGCGTCAACTTTGAGACGTTCCTGCTCACCTTCGATCCGCTGGCGGGCGACGCCATCCGCATCTACGGCGACCCGGGCGGCGAGGCCAATTTCATCGGTTTCGGCGAGTACCGGGTGCTGGCGATGCTGCACCCGACGTTCGACTGCAATAGCAACGGCGTGCTCGACGAGTGTGACATCGCCGACGGCACGTCGCAGGATGCTAATGGCAACGGAATCCCCGACGAATGCGAGGCCCCGCCGGTCTGTCCCGGCGACAGCAATTGCGACGAGGCGATCAGTTGGCGCGACATCGACTTTTTCGTGGCGGCGATGAACGACAACGTGGCGGCGTGGGAAGCTATGTTCGCGCCCGGCACGCCGAGTTGTCCCTTTGAGAATAATGACGTGAACGGCGACGGGACCGTCAATTGGCGCGACATCGATCCGTTTGTCGCGCTGATGAATACGACCTGCCCGTAGCACCGGGCGGCGCTTCGGCGTAGTCCACCAATATCGTCAAGTCGGCACGGCCGGCCGGTGAACGACTTTACCGGCCGGCCGTCGTTGTCCGCTTGTGGTTTCCAGCGTGCCACCCTCGCTAAACACATACGTCTCGGATATCCTGAATCGCCGTTTGATGTGCCCAGACGCCGCTGTTTGTTATAGGTATCCCTGATGCCGCTCAAGCCGGTCTATTGTTCGCAATGTGGTCACAGCGTCACCACCCGGGAGGTGGAGGGGCGGCCGCGCGCGGTCTGCCCGGCGTGCGAGACCGTGTTCTATGAGAATCCGCTGCCGGTGGCGGCGTCCATCGTGCTCAACGATCGCCGCGAGGTCCTGCTCGTCAAGCGGGCCCGCGAGCCGCAGAAGGGCGAGTGGTGTTTGCCGATGGGGTTCGCCGAGCGGGGCGAGACGATCACCGAGGCCGCGTTGCGCGAGCTCAAGGAGGAAACCGGGATCGACGGCCGCGTCCTGCAAATGATCGATACCGACTCGTACGAGAGCGAACATTACGGCGACCTGTTGATCGTTTCCTTCGAGATGAAGAAGAACAGCGGCGAGGAGCACGCCGGCGATGACGCCGAGGAGGTCCGCTACTTCCCGATCGGCCGGCACCCGCCGCTGGCGTTCAGCTCGAATGAGAAGGCCCTGCGGGCCTGTGCGGCGGCGCACCTGGAAGACTGGGCGATCCAGGACTCGTTCGTGACGCTCGAGGCCGACGAAGACAAGGCGATGCTTTCGGACGCGGTGGTGGAATTGATCGAGGAGCGGGCCGAGGAAATCGCCTTTTTGTGGCTGGACGACGTGCGCTCGAACCCGACCACGCGGACCTATAAGAAGCTCGACCCCGAGCTGCTCCGGGCCGGCGCCGTGCGGGCGATCTCGCAGTTCAGCCGGTGGTTCAAGGGCGACGGGGCGGCGGACGAAGTGGCAAAGTTGTATCAGGCCATCGGCCGTGAGCGGCGGGCCCAGGGTTTCAAGCTGCGCGAGGTCCTCAGTGCGATCGCACTTTTGAAAAAGCACGTCTGGATATTTGCCCGCGCCCACGGCGTGTGGGAACGCCCGATCGACGTCTACCGCGTCCTCGAACTAAACCGCCTGATGGCCGTCTTTTTCGACAAGGCGACATATCACACCGTACGGGGGTTTGATGAGGAGTAAGCACTCAGCAGTCAGCGTTCAGCATTCAGCGATCAGCCGAAAGTCGAGCGCTAGCAGTCTGTCGGACTTAGGGTTCGAAAACACCGTGGGAGCGCGCCCATGTGGGTCGGCACCCCAGGGTCCAGACACCGAAGAGAGGCATAGAAAGCCACAAAACGGCTAAGTCCGACAGACTGCTAGGGCTGCGTACGATCACAATGTGTGCCACTGCTCTTGAGCAGTGTTTAGCTTGACGGAGTGGACCGAGATTATCCAGAAACACTGCTCAAGAGCAGTGGCACACCGGTATCGGCGGATCAAGATGACTGCGAGCCTGTACAAGTATTGGCGGCAAGGCCACGCGAAGCTGCGCGACGTCGAGCACGTTTATATGGTGCTGGTGGCGCTGGTGATCGGCCTCGGCGGTGGGCTGGCCGCCGTCGGCTTCCGGAAGCTGATCGGGCTGGGGAACACGATCGGCTGGTTCGAAAGCGAATACACGCTCGACCTCCTGCGAGCGATTCCGTTCTGGTGGAAAATCCCCGTCCCTGCCATCGGGGGCCTGCTCTGTGCCCTAATCGTGTACTACTTCGCCCGCGAGGCCAAAGGGCACGGCGTGCCCGAGGTCATGGAAGCGGTGGCGCTGCGGAACGGGCGCATTCGGCCGCGGGTCGTGCTCGCCAAGATGTTAGCCTCGGCGATCAGCATTGCCTCGGGCGGCTCGGTCGGGCGTGAGGGGCCAATCGTGCAGATCGGCTCGGCTCTCGGCTCCTCCATCGGCCAATGGCTGAAGATCGACGAACGCCGCCTGCGGACGCTGGTCGGCTGCGGGGCGGCGGCGGGAATCGCCGGGACGTTTAACGCGCCGGTGGCCGGAGCGCTGTTTGCGGTCGAAATCATCCTGGCCGACTTCGGCGTGATGCAGTTCTCGCCGATCGTGATCTCCTCGGTCGCCGCCACGGTCGTGGGGCACCATTTCTTCGGCGACGTACCGGCTTTCATGGTGCCGCAATACGATCTCGTCCACTACAACGAACTCTTCGGATATGCTGTATTGGGTATTTTCGCCGGGGTGGCGGCGCTGGCCTTTGTGCGGATTCTGTATTTCACCGAAGACTTGTTCGACGCGGTGAAGGTGTGGCCCCCGCTCAAGGCAGTCGTCGGCGGAGCGATCATCGGGGTGATAGCTTTGTGGTACCCCCAGGTGTTCGGCGTCGGGTACGAAGCGATCGACGAGGCCTTGGCGGGGAAAATGGTCTGGCACCTCCTGCTCATCCTCGTGGCGGCGAAGATCGTCGCCGTCTCGATCACGATCGGATCAGGCGGCTCGGGCGGCATTTTCGCGCCGTCGCTGTTCATCGGCGCGATGGCGGGCGGGGCCGTCGGGACGGTGATCCACTCGATCTGGCCGGAGAGCACCGCCGGGCCGGGGGCGTATGCCCTGGTCGGCATGGCCGCGGTCGTGGGCGCCACCACGCACGCCCCGATCACCGCGATCGTGATCATTTTTGAGCTGACCGCCGACTACAAGATCATGCTGCCGCTGATGATCAGCACGATCATCGCGACACTGTTGGCGACGCGGTTCCAGAAGGGCTCCATCTACACAATCAAGCTGCTGCGGCGGGGGGTGGATATCCACAAGGGGCAGGACGTCAGCGTTCTGAAGCACCTGCTGGTCCGCGACGGGATGCGCAGCGAAACGGTCACGGTGCGCCCGGGAGCGGGGCTGATGGACGTGATCGCGACGCTCATCGAGCACCCCGGTACATCGATCTTTGTGGTTGACGAGCACCATCGGCTGCGCGGTGTGATCACCGCCAGTCAGGGCCGGCCGGTCTTGACGGACCCGACCTCCTTCGCGGCCTTCATCATTGCCCAGGACATGATGCAGGAAAGCGGGTTCCCCACCGTGAGCCCACGGGACACGCTGGCGGACGTGATGAAACGCTTGGCCCATTACCGCGGCGAAGTGCCGGTCGTGGAGAACGGGCGCCTGGTCGGGGCGATCTGGCCCGAAGACGTCATCCAACGCTACAACGCCGAACTCTTCAAACGCGACATGGCCTCCGGGATGGCGTCGGCCGTGAGCCAGGGCCGGCGGGCCGAGCCGATCCCGGCGATGGAGAACACCAGCCTGACGGAAATCTCGGTCCCGGCGCGGTTCGTGGGGCAGAGCCTCGGCAGCCTGAATATTCGCAACCGCTACGAAGCCACCATACTGTTAATCAAGCAGAAGTCCGGGGCCGGGGAAGAGCTGGTCAACGCCGTGCCCAGCGCCAATTATGTCTTCCAAGCCGGCGACGTCATGTTGGTCATGGGGCCGGACCACCAGCTCCGCCGGCTCGAACGCGGCGACATGGAGATCACTGGGTGAGCGTCAACATAGTGGGTGGAGCGGGCCTCCGTGCCCGCCAGTACGG
>JAGMDK010000288.1 GCA_023128695.1 Phycisphaerae bacterium | reverse complement strand
GCTCAAGACCCCTAGAATCTGATCCCGGTGGCGCTGTATAAACTGACGCATGGCGTTGCTCCTGCCGCCGGCGGTCTTCTCGATGTAAACAACCGCGTACGGTACTGGAGCAACGCCGACTTCTCACCCCGTTGGGTTGCGGGCCTCGCGCCGCGAGGCTCGCGCTAGGGGACCATGAATTGCATAAGGAGTTGTGCCGCATAGGGACACAGTAGTGGTTGAGGTAATGGTTAATACCATTGCGCACAGCGGACTGCTACACGGCTATTCCCGAAATCCGCAAGGTAGGCTTGGAGGCGCTCTGCGAACGCCTCGGCCCCGCCGACACACTCCGCTTCCCGCAACAGTTCGACCCGGGCTGCGGTGACTACACGAAAAACCGGCCCAGGGGGCTTGACCACGTGACGGTCGATGAAATCGCCGAGAGCATCAAAAAGCGCCGGCGTGCGTAAATTGCTGAGTCCGCAGGGTCCGCTTTGCGGGCCTTTCACCATTTCCCGATCAGGTGGTCCGCACAGATGACCCTACCCGGTTCTTCGTGGTCTTCGTGCCCTTCGTGGTTCAATGTTCCACCACGAAGGGCACGAAGTACACGAAGTCGGGGAGGGTGGCTCTACCGGCCGAGTCCGATGTAGTGGCCGGGCTCCGTACCGGCCGGCCGACGAGCCGCGGACTTCAGTCCGCGCGGGCTAAAGCCCGCGGCTCTTCAGTAAATAAAGTAGCGGCCGGCCCCCGTGCCGGCCGTGATGTCGGCGATGCCGACACCGACACCCTCAACGGCGACGACAGCACGATCATCGTCCCAGATAACGAGACGCCGGAGGTCCTGGAGGAGTTGTTCGAGGGGAATGGGAACGGGCCTGGAAAACGCCGCCGCAACAACTCCCGGCGGCGTTCAAAGTAGGCGTATAATAACCACGTGGAGGTGTGCAATGACCTACCGTGGAATCGTCAAGGACGGCGTCGTGGTGCTGCCCGGAGATGCCAAGTTGCCGGAAGGTACCGAGGTGCGTATTGAACCGGTGTTCATCCCTGACGAAACGACAGCCCCGTTGTCTGAACGGCTCTGGCGTCTGGCCGGCTGGGCAAGTGATCTTCCGTCGGACCTGGCCCGCAATCACGACCAATATCGCAGAGCCTGCACGTGAAGAAGAAGTCCAAGCGCTCCACCTGCAAGTACATCCGACGAGCGAAATCACAACCGACTGGGCCAAGCCTGTTCGAGGGGAGTGATGAATGAGTGACGCACCGCAGCCCATCACCGTGCCAGCGTTCCTCCAGAAGATTCTCGACGAGTATGACGCAAGGGACGAGGACTTCCATGAGTATGAGCTGTCGGTAGCGCTGGAAAAGACTGCCCAAGCCCACAAGCCGCTAAGCGAGGGACACTGGCGGGGTTATATGGCGGCAAGATGGGCGTTCTTTTTCAATCACTCGCAGCCCGGCGAGGCGAGCGAATGGGGCACGTACTTTGGCCCGGTGTGGACCATAAAGCGGGAAGACGGCAACATGGTCTACAAGCCCGACCTCAGACAGATCGACGCGGAGATCGTACGCCATTGGGAGCAACGTCGGGATCAGGTACGGCACCCCGTGATGCGCGCCAGATACGCCGATCTCCTGTGGGACTTCCGCAAACACGTCACCGGAGAGCGTGCGAAGGTCGAGGACGCCCGGATGGCGATCGATGCCTACGTTGACGCGATCCATAGGGCGACTCCGGAGCACGCGATCGACAACATCCACCGGCTGATGCGGTCTCTGGAGCTGGCGATCAGCATCAGCGATGTCGATCGGGTCAAGGTCGTGCGAGATGCGATGTTCACGCTCTACGACAAGATCGTGGACCCAGCTATGGACGGGAGCTGGCCTTGGTTGTTTGACATGCTATACGCCAACAAGAAGGTGCCCGTGACTGACGAGCAGCGGCAGCACATGATCGATTCGTTGGAGGGCATACTGAAGCACTGTGCGAACCCCAACGAGAAGGGGAGCCTCAGACCGTGCGGCGCGGAATCTGCTGCTCAACGACTTGCAGTCCATTACTCGAAGGAGAATCGTCCGGATGATGTGCGACGCGTCATTCGGACCTGGGGCGAGTTCTTCATTCACCTGTCACGGATCGCGCAGGGTATTGTGTCGATCAGCTGGCTCCAGAAGGTCCACGATAGTTACCGGAAGCACGGGATGCACGCGGAGGCAGATCAGGTGCTCCTGCTCTATAAGGAGAAAGGGAAGGAGGCTGAGGGGCAGATGGCCAGCATTCGGGTGGATGTGCCTGTGGACAAGGAGGCGGTGGACAAAGCGCTCGACGAACTCACGTCCAAAGGCGTCGAGGCCGCCCTGACGAGTGTGGCCACCGCCTTCGTTCCGAGTGCCAGCCGTGCTCGGGAACTGCTGACGGATCTGCACGAAGGCGGCAGTTCGATCATGGCCCACTTCGGAATTCGCATCCTGGGCGATCAGCAGGTGCTTGCTGATATCGGGTCCATGGAGTTGGACCTCGACGGACGTGTCATACATCAACTATCGCAGGAGATGGATATCGGCTGGCGTTTTCTCGCGCTGGCGCTGAATCGGATTCGCGAGAAATTCTCCGCGACGGCGGATACCCTGCTCGACTTCATTCGTCCTGGCGCGCTTTTCGACCCCATACGGGAGCCACTCCTGCGGCAAGGGTTTGAGGCGTACTTGCAGGACGATCACGTCAAAGCGGTGCACGTCCTTGTGCCCCAGATCGAGGCGATGCTCCGCAAGCTACTCGGCAATCTCGGACAGCCAACGAGCAAACGCATGCGATCGACGAAAGGAGTGATGCAGGAGAAGACGCTCACTGACATATTGGAGCAGGAGCCCGCCGTGGCCGCGTTCTTCAAGGAGAACGGCCTTGAGGACTGGCACACCTACTTGCGGATGTTCCTGACCGACCCACGCGGATGGAACCTGCGGAATCGCCTCGCCCACGGTCTGATGGCCCCACACGAATTCTCCCGACAGGTCAGCGATTGGGTGCTACATGCAATCCTCATGTTGGGGCTCCTGAGGGCTAAACCCGGCGAACAGGAAGGACAAGAGAGCAATGATCGCGAAGCTTGAACGAGTATCACTGCGTGTGGTCTGGATGAACGAGTCCGTAGGGTCCGCTTTGCGGACCTTTCACCATTTCGCGATCAGGTGGTCCGCACAGCGGACCCTACCCGGTTCTTCGTGGTCTTCGTGCCCTTCGTGGTTCAATGTTCCACCACGAAGGGCACGAAGTACACGAAGTCGGGGAGGGTGGACACGAATGTTGCGACGATTCGTGTCCCCCAACGCTAAAGCGATGGGCCACCCACGCAATGGAAAATCCACGCGAGCGGACAACAAAATGACTAATAACAGTGTAGGTCGAGTCCTCGACCCGACGAATTCAGAAAGTGTCGGGTCGAGAACCTGACCTGCGTGGCTCAGAAGCTCGAACTGCCTCTAGCGATACGCGTCGAGAATCCGGTGCGCTGGAGCGCGATGGCTGTTGACGACGCGCTCGCCGCGCCTCAGAATCGTGCGCTGTTTCTCGAATTGTGGAACGTGCTCCATTCCCGAAATCCGCAAAGAGGTAGTTATGCAAGACAGCACTGAACGCCTGGTCGAATTGATCAAATCCACGTCCACGGATTTGTCGCCGGACGTGGAGCAGGCCCTGCGCGACGCCGTCGCGCGGGAAGCGGATGATTCCGCCGCCCAGGGGGCTTTGAATACCATTATGGAAAACGTGCGGATGTCACGCGCGACGGCCCGGCCCATCTGTCAGGACACCGGCACGCCGATCTTCTACGTCTGGCATCCCGAGGGCTTCTCGCAGCGCAAGCTGGCCGAGCAGATCAAAAACGCCCTCCGCATAGCAACTGAGAAGGCCTACCTGCGCCCCAACGCCGTCGCCGCTCTGTCCGGCCAGAACTCCGGCGACAACTCCGGGGTGGACTTCCCCACCATCCACTTCCACGAGTGGGAGCACGACTACCTGAAGATCGCCCTGATGCTCAAGGGCGGCGGGTGCGAGAACTGCGGCGTCCAATACAGCATTCCCTCGCCGGAGTTGGCCGCCGGCCGCGACCTTCAGGGCGTCCGCAAGGCCGTCCTCACCGCCGCCTGCCAGGCCCAGGGTTTCGGCTGCGCCCCCGGCATCCTCGGCGTGGGCATCGGCGGCGACCGGGCCACGGGCGTCATCAAGGCGAAAGAGCAGCTTTTCCGCCCCCTGACCGACAACAACCCCGATCCAGAACTGGACGCGATGGAGAAGCAGCTACACCAGGAAATCAACGAGCTCAACATCGGCCCCATGGGCTTCGGCGGCAAGACCACCGTCCTCGGCGTGAAAATGGCCGAGCTGCACCGCCTGCCCGCCTCCTTCTTCGTCTCCATCGCCTACATGTGCTGGGCCGATCGACGAAAAACCATGACCATCAAAAACGGCAACGTCGAAATCACGGCACCCTAGGAGAGTGGGAACGTGGGAACGTGGGAACGTGGGAACGAGTAGGGATACTGACCGGAACCCGATGAGGACGCTATCGTACATTCCCACGTTCCCACGTTCCCACGTTATCACCACGCACGGAGTCCAACCTATGACCACCAAACTAACCATCCCCATCAGCGAAGAGCAAATCCGCGGCCTGAAGATCGGCGACCAAGTGCTACTCAACGGCGTGATCTTCACCGGCCGCGACGCCGCTCATAAGTACATGAGCGACAACTTCATCAAGGGCTCGTGCCCCGACGCCGAAAAGGAGATGTACGAAATTCTCAGGAACGGCCTCGCCGGCGGGGTGATCTACCACTGCGGCCCCGTGGTGCGCAAGCGCGACGACGGCAAGTACGAGTTCGTCGCCGCCGGCCCGACCACCAGCATCCGCGAGGAGCCCTACCAGGCCGATGTCATCGGGCACTTCGGCCTCCGAGCCGTGATCGGCAAGGGCGGCATGCGCGACAAGACGCTCGCCGGCTGCCAAGAGCACGGCGCGGTCTACCTCCACGCCATCGGCGGCGCCGCCACGCTCATCGCCGAGAGCGTCAAGGAAGTGCTCAACGTGCACAAGCTCGATTTCGGCGTCCCGGAAGCCTTCTGGGAGATCCGCGTCGAGGACTTTCCGTGCGTTGTCACGATGGATTCGCATGGCCAAAGCCTGCACGACAAGGTGCGGGCCGATTCCGAGCGGAAGCTCCAAGCCATCCTGGCAGGCTGAAGGCGATGCCACGGGCCAGCGGCTCGCCACTGACCGAAGCCGCCGGTCGCTCAGCCGTTCACCTTTCGCCGCGTGCCCGGCCGGCGTCTTCGTGCGCTATGCCCAGGATCAGGGCCACGCCGACCCCCAGCACCGTCACGATCGTCTCCTCGCTGAGGGCCAGTCCGGCCTGGGCCGCGTATGCAACAACTACAGTCGCCAACGCCACTTGTACCTTTCGGCTCTTGAGCGGCCACAACCACCGCCGCCACGTGATCTTCTTCGCAGTCATGTAAACCTCCGGCGGAATTATGTAGCGGCCGGGCTCTGTCCCGGCCGTAGAAGTAAGATGTAGCGGCCGGGCCCCGTACCGGCCGAACCACCGGCAAGATGCCGGTGCCACACGAAGATGTAGCGGCCGGGCTCTGTCCCGGCCGGTGATAAAGTAACAAAGTAACAAGGTCTAGTTTCCAGTTTCTAGTTTCTAGTCCCCTATTCTTCTGGTGCGACAACGTGTTTCCCGGCCTGCGCCGCGAGGCCTTGTTTGGCCCGGTCGATGCGAGCTTCGGCGGACTTGATCAAGAGGTCAATCATGGATTGCTCGCTGAACAACTTCGCATCGACGCCGATGATGCGCAATGCTTTGGCCCGCTCGTGTTGCAGAGCCCAGAACTCGATCAGGTCGCGGTCGTTCCAGACTTCGTTCAAGGCCGCCCGTTGTGCGGGCGACAGCTCCGCCTCCGCCGTCTCCAGTCGCCGCAACAGGTCGCGGTAGAGCAGAATACAGAGCGCTTCGTGCTGCCGGTCGAAGACGGCCTGCTGGACCTGGTCCGCCCGGCGTTGCGTTTCGAGTGCCACCCGCAGCGATTCGCGCGAGCACCCGCCTGCCGCCAGGCAGACCAGCAGGCTTATGCTACTCCACACTTTGACTATCCGGATTGCACGTGTAAAACCGCGCTTCATAACACGCCTCCCATAACGCTCAAGGCTTTCAGCGCGAACAGAACTCCATCGGTCCACTTCTCGGCGGCCACCGCCTCTGAGAGTTGCCTGGCCGTCTCCCGCAGCTCCGTGTGCGACAGCCAGCCCCCCGGGGCCGCCTCACGCGAGAGCGGCGCGTGGTTATAATCCTTTGGCGATGGTGTCTGCGTCTGGTGAACGCGTTGGGCTTCGATCAACATTGCATCAATCACGTGCCGCGTGGCCGTCACGAAGGCCTGCGCGGTCTTGGCATCTATGTTCTTGACAATGGTCTGCAAGTCCATGTCACTCTCCTGAAGACTACATGTGTACTTGGGATGACTACCTGTCCTTCGCTTTGTGCTATGGACAGCCTACGCCTTCGGTTTGGTAGGTCACGTCACGACCTCATACCAGACCGTTATGCTGTATTGTTCGGTCGTGCTCCTGAATAACGCCGTCAGACCCAAGGCCCTGCCGCGCTTCGTGGCCAGGGAGAAGCTCCGGCCCAGGTGCAGAACCAGTGGACTGCTTTTGGTGACGTGCATAGGCGGCGTTATTTCCTCTGGAACCGGCCCGGGATCGGAAAGCAGAGTAATCTTGACATCCGTCCAGGCCGTGATTAACACCTTCAACACCCGGATGATCTTCCCCGTCTGAGCGGGTATGAAGACGATGTTGTTCTGGGCTGTGTTGTATGAGTCAAATGCAATTGCCATTCTGTTAATCTCCCGTGCCAGGCCGGCCTCTGGTGTGCCTCGCACAGCCGGGCGCACATGCGGGCCGGCTGTCTGTGTTGCCTTTACAATCCATCCAATTCATCACCCGTGAACTCACGCTCCCGCGCCGTATAACGCGGACCATCGTCTTCAGCCGTCGCTGAATTCGGCGGCGACGAGGCCGGTAACGGAAAACTCCCCGCCGCCACGTTCTCAAACCAGCTTAATGCGGCCGCATACAATTGGTGCACACGTTGCGGCGGGTCACTCACGAACGGCGAACCCTTCCAGGCCGCATATTCCGCCAGGTCGAGCACGCGCAGCTCGAGGATGTCCGCTAATTCCGGATGCGCTGTCAAGTCCACTGGTGTCTCGTATCGCCGCGCCAAATAGCTGTTAGCCTCGGCCACCGCTTCATCCACGATCTGCTGGGCGACGGTCTCGCTGGCCGTGGTGCCGTTCACACGATCGGTCAGCCGCGCGTGCAACGTCGAACCCAGCCGCGCGCTGAGCTGAGTTGTAGTGATGTAAGCCATCTGAACTACTCCCATGGAGTGTACCGGCCGGTACGGAGCCCGGCCGGTACAAGGCTTATGCAGCGGTCGGTTAGTTGAACGTCACCAGACACGCATCCTGCCAGAAACCATAACCGGCTTCGTGGATGGCCTTCACGCCGTACTGGTGTTGATTCTCGTTCACCTCGAGTTCGCTGCCCTCGGCCAGGACTTGAATCTGGACCGGCAGTTCCTCCTGAAAGATGAAGGGACGCGTGCTGCCGTCGGCCCGGAAGATGGCGAACTTGTCGGTCCACGTCAGCCGCGGATTGGCCACCCAGTTGACTTTGAATGGTTCCCCGCCGGCCAGCGGATTGCTCGTCGCATCCACCGTCTTGCCCGCCAGCGCCACCAGGGTGGACGACAGGAAGCTCATCGGCACCATCACCAGAAACTCGCGGGCCGTCTCGTTCATCGGCTCGCCTTGATCGTCTTGGAAGGACATGATCTGGCCGAGGCCCTTGACGATCGCTTCGTACATCTCCGTGTCCGTCGGCGCCGACGGCGTGGCGGCATCATAGTTGATGTCATTGTCCTGCGTGCCCGAGTCCCCTTCGCTGTGATCGGTGTCGAAGAAGTACTGCCCGTCGTAGCACGCCGTCGTCTCGCCGTTCAGAATCAGCGTCGTCAGCAGCTTGTTCGGATGCGTGGCCACGCGGCGGGCCATCTCGTTGACCCGCACCATGATCTGCCCGGTCTTGTCCCGCCGCTGTTCGTCGGCGTCGACGCGAATGGTGGACTCCCACGTTTTGTTGACAATCGTGACACCTTTGCTGCGCAACGGCTTGACTTGCCGCCCGCCGATCCACTCGCGCACCTGCGGCACCATGCCGAGCCACTTGTAGGTTTCCGATTCCTGGTTGCTGGTGAAGTGCATCGCCAGCCTGGTCCACCAGGCCGTCTGGGCGTATTCCTCCAGCCGGCGATAGAACCGCCCGATGACCGCCCGTGAAGTCAACCCCGTATCAACAACAACACTCATGTCGTTCTCCTTACTGTAGATTGTTTAGGTGCGGTGTATTCTCAAGACTATATCTCAATTCACTCAATGCCTATTCAGTAGCTTTCAGCAATCAGCTTTCAGCGTTCAGCTTTCAGCAATCAGCTTTCAGCGTTCAGCTTTCAGCTTTCAGCAATCAGCTTTCAGCGTTCAGCTTTCAGCAATCAGCTTTCAGCGTTCAGCTTTCAGCAATCAGCTTTCAGCGTTCAGCTTTCAGTTGCTGATAAGTACAATGCTCTGCTTGAATGCCTCTGGATTACACTCACGATGACCAGCGATGCATTCTATAATCCAAGCCAAGGCAATAGGATCATGGTTGTAGCTGCTCACTGACCGCTGAAGGCTGACTGCTGATCGCTGAAAGCTGACCGCTGACCGCTTACTCACTATTTACGCAATGTCTCGACTCAGAATGATCCACTCGCTCCCCGTGCACAGCAGCAGCACGCAGTCATACTGCGCATCGATGGCAGTAAACGTGGCCGCCCCGTCGATCGTCTCCGACGCGTTCCCATCCAGCGTCACGATCTCCGCATCCGAAGACGTCTTCACGACGCGAATCCACCCGCCGGCTCGCACCGTCGCGACCGCCGGGAGTGTCAGCGTGCGCGCGGCGGTGTTGGCGATCAGCAGCGAGCGGTTTATATGATCCAGCGTCAGCGTCGCGGACGCGTCGGCCAGGCTGACCAGTGGGCCATTCTCGAGCACGCCGCTCAGCATGTTCACCGGCTCGCAGCGCGCCCGGGCCGTGTTCGTCGCCTCGACCGCGGCGATACGCCCGATCCGGCTGTTCCCCGTCGGCGTGAGCGTCAGGGTCTCATCGTCGCTGGCGTATACGTCTTTACCGATGTCGCCCGTCACTACGCCGCTGAGCGTGTGCACGATGTCGATCGCCTGGTGTAGCCGGATGTTGATCCCGCCGGCGGTGTGCCCGCTGACGGTGTTGTCCGCCTGGCGGTAGGCCACTCCGAGAAACTCATCACCCGCGGACAGCGGGCGAGCGTACCCCGTGCCGCGGTCACGCCCCACGAAAGCCCCCTTGTAAATGGTAACATTGTCATCGACCGGAAGGTCAATCAGTTCCTGTGATGTATAGAAGTCTACATCTCGGTTAGCGGATAATGCCATTACTTGTTCTCCTGAATATCACTTGTTTCTGTAGCGTCAGGCCTCCGAGCCTGATGTTGCCACTATCTCTCCAAGCCCAACACGCGCCCCGCCGCCGTCGCCCGCTCAAAGGCCGCCAGGTCCTCCGGTTCCACAGTCAATTGACCTGGCCTGCCCAGTGTGCTCTGCGGAATGGACCTGCCCGGTGGGCGACGCTCAACCTCCCCGCGGCGATCCAGGGCAATGACCCGCCCCGGCGGCAAGATCACCGGCGCCCGCGCCAAACGTTCTTCCGTCAACTCCGGGGCGCGCAGGTAATCCTCACGCCAGTCCAAGCCGGTGCTGTCGAGGATCTTGCCCTGTCGCAAACCGCGCTCGACGAATGCATCCGCGTCTTGCACTGCCAGTTGCTTCCGCAACAATTCGATCTCCGCCTGCGCGGCGTCCAACTCTGCCCGCGCGACCAAGGCGGGTTCATTCATCGACTCGGGATGTTCACCAGAAGGCTGATCGTCGGCCGAGGCGCCTTCTGGAGTTGTATCGAATAGTGCCTCAGTCAACTCCCGCGCTGCGGCGAGCGGGCGCACCCCGCGCATCGCCGGGTCATTGGTCAACGCCACCGGCCCAAGGGCGGCGATATCCGTGTGGTCTTCGTCCTTCCAGAAGATGACCGGCGAGAAATAGCGGTATTCACCACTACGCAGTAACTCCGCCGCTCGCTCCGTCCAGGTTACGTCGACAGCCCACAGCCCGTCGTCGCGAACATCGAGCCCGCCAATCCAGCCGGCGGCCGGCCGCAGACCGTCGCCGCGCGTGTTGAAGCGCTCGAAACTCTGGTGTTCGTAATCCACCGCGAGCTTCCGGTTCATCTGGTCAAACCAGAGTTTGGCCGACTCGGCCTGTTCCGGCGTGAACACGAAGCTCTCGCCTGCGACCGGCCGTTCGACCACAACCTCGCCGAAGGGTATCAACAGGAACTCCGTGACGGGTTCGCCGCGTGTCTTAGAAAGCGCTGCGACTGCCAGTCGCGACGACGGTTGTGCCGTGTCTGGCACATCATCGGCCACCCGCAGCAAGTCTACCGCGTCAACGCGCTCGATAATGTCCGTCAGCAAATCGTGGAAGCGATCGAGGCGACCGGGAAGATCACCCAAGGCGATGTGCAGCGCCTCGCCCAGCCGGGAGAGTATTTGTTCCTTCACAAATGGTCCCATGGGGACTGATACCGCTGATTCAGATTGTGTATTTGTTGAGTTCAATGTTCACACCTCACTTTCTTGTCTTGTGAATGACTAGTGTACCTTTATGTAGATATCCCGTATCCGCGGCGGATGTCAGCCTACGCGGCACCGCGCGGGCTGAAGCCCACGGCTCTTCCGTGTCCGTCTGGAACGGATGGACTGCCCGCGCTTCTTGCGCAGACGCATGACTTCGATGTTCCCCTTCTGGTTCGTGTCACCTGTGGATTTGAAACCCAGAGATGCGTAGAAGCCGCGCGGATCACCGTCCTGCATGTCGCGTTTGACACGGACTTCCGTCGCGCCGCTGCATCGCACCAGGGCCTGTCCGATGCCGAGACCGCGGTAGCCGGGATGAACTAGGGCATTAACCAGACGCGTCCCGCGGGTCGTGATCGCGACGCCGACTAGAATGGCGTCGATCTCCGCCACGTAGACCTGGTGGTACGGGCTCTCGAGCATGTCCGCGAGCTGCCCCCGCCGCATGAAGTAGTCCTTCCGCAGCGCCGTGTCGAAGAAGAAGCTGAGCGGGACGCCGTCGCTTTGGCGCGCGGGCCGGATAGTCAAGGCTGCCGGAGCGGGTTTGTTTTTATCGCCGGGCGTTTTCTTGCCGTTGTGTTTTCCATTCGAGGCACTCATGGCTTGCTCCTTGCAGCCAGGACCGGCTCGTCGGCTTGCGGCTGCGGAATCCCCAAAGCCTGATGAACCCAGCGCGCGGGGACGGCCAGCCCGAGTTGGTTGACCGCCACCGCCAACGTGTCGGCCAACACCTTCGTATCCACCGACTGCACCAGCGAGCGGCGCAGGTGCGGCACCGGTACACCGTCGCCGAACTTGGCGCGTACCAGCGGCGTCAACACATCGCGGCGAATGCTCTGACTCTCGTCGGCGATGTCATCCACGAGCAGGTCCTCGCGGACGCGGTCGTGCACCTCGGCGGCGGCCCGCGAACCGGAAGCCCGCAAGTCGGTCGTCAAGTGCTGCCCCAGCCAGAGGATGGTGATCTCAGTATTGCAATAATTCTGCAACGGCTCATACGGCCGCGCGCCGCCCCGAGCCGGCTCCACGAATTGCAGGTCCACGTTCTTGCCGAAAACCGCGACGGCGTCAGTCCCCAGCGTTTCGAGCATCTTGAGCAGTTTCTGCTTGTCGGTCTCGGGCGTGCCGGGCTCGAACTGGGCCACGCGGACCGGCATGCCCGCGATCTGCGAGAAGATCAGCCAATCCTTGAAGCTGAGGTTCTGAGCCAGGTAGAGCAAGGCTGAGGCCCGGAGCAGGCCGCCATCAAACTGTCGCCCGGGCAGCGCGCGGGGTTTGTGGATAATCCATTTGTTGGGCTGCTCATCGAGGGTCACCCCAAGGCTCGGCTCGTCCTCGGTGAGCACGCGCAGACGCCACGGCTCGTGCGGATCCCCGCTCAGGCGCGAGTACGGGACCGGCACGAGGTCCGCCAGCCGACCGTCCTCCCAGACCAGCTCGGCCACGGCGATACCGTAGCCGATCGCGTTGGCCATGTGATCGAGCACTTCGCGGAAGCGCTCCAGCGAGGCCAGGCTGGCTCGGCAGAAGTCGGCCGCGCGCTCGGCCGCGTCGCTACGCGTCGTTTCCGTCGCCTCGACGGTCGCCTGGGAAACCTCCCAGTCCAAGCCCGTCAGCGCGAGTCGGCGGGTGGCCTCGACGGCGGCCAGACGCGGCCACTTTTGCAGCATTTCCGAGAACAGCTCGAATTGCATCTGCGGCGAGCCGGCGTCGGCGGCCTGGAGGAAAGCCAGCAGCCGCGAGGGGGTCAGACCAATGGTGGGGTAGGTACGCGCGCTGTCCTGGCGCCAGGGCTGGATCAGGCGGGACGCGTCGCGCCGCCGATCCGAGCCTGGGGGGAGGAGCGACCCGAGCGCCCGGAGGACGGACGCGACGCGTTGGCGGGTTTGCTTGAGCACGGTTGTATCTCCTGGCGGCCGGCGCGGCCGCGTTGCGGGCCTGCATGAAAAATAACCCAAAATGCAAGAAAGTCTAGATTTTCTGGGTGGGGTGTCGCGGTTTGGCGGCGTGTAACGCCGTGTGCCGGTGCTTGGCGGGAGAATCACGTCTGAAGAGCCGCAGGCTTCAGCCTGCGCGGTGCCACGCGGGAGAAACACGTTTGAAGAGCCGCAGGCTTCAGCCTGCGCGGTGCCGCGCGGACTGATGTCCGCGGCTCTTCGGATTATGTTGCTGTTACTGAAGAGCCGCAGCCGAGTAGACGACACGGGTGGCGAGGGGCTGTGGACGGGCGAGATCGATGTAAGTTAGAATTGGGACGGAATGTGAGAACAATCATGACCCACCACGGCATAGACATTCCGACGGACCGGATCGCCGCATTGTGTCGCCGCCATCGCATCCGGAAGCTGTCGCTCTTTGGCTCCATTCTGCGCGACGACTTCCGCCCGGAGAGCGATATCGACGTGCTGGTCGAGTTCGAGCCGGGAGCGACGCCTGGCTTTGGGTTCTTCGGCTTGCAGGAGGAGTTGTCGACCATCCTGGGACGGAAGGTCGATCTAAACACACCGCAGTGCCTGAGCAGGTATTATGCTGACGAGGTCTTGCGGGAAGCACGGGTGCTGTATGACGCGGCGTGACGATACCGTTTCGATACGCCAGATGCTCGATCATGCGGTCGAGGCCGTGGAGATGGCGCGGGGGCGCTCGCGGGCCGATCTTGACCGCGATCGGCAACTCAATCTCGCGCTGGTTCGCCTGGTGGAGATCATCGGCGAAGCGGCCAAGCGAGTCGGGTCGGCTAGGCGAGAGTCCCATCCACAGATCCCTTGGACCCAGATCATCGGCACTCGCGACCGCCTGATCCACGGATACGACCGCGTGAATTTCGACATCCTGTGGCGGATCGTGGCGGATGAGCTCCCTTCCCTGGTCGAGCAACTGAAGACCATTCTGTCCAACGCGCCCCGGACGGAACCGTAACGCCACGTTCAACAGCTTCGCACGCCTTGAACAGGCTTTCGCCGACTGGCGGGCCGTAACGGCGGTCAAACGCCCGCTTTACGGGACCTGGCGGGTGGCCTATCATGCCGCCGTAGTAATAGCGCCCCGGGGACAGTGGTGCGCCAGGGTCGTCCACGCGGACCTTCCACAGAAGGAGCGACAGATGGCTGGCGATTACATCCCCGCTGCCGACGCGCAACCGTGCTGAGAGGCCCTGATGCCGACAATCGCAAGAATCGGCCCGTATCGTGTATACTTCTACAGCCACGACATGCAGGAGCCGCCTCACGTGCACGTGGACCGCGACGACGAGACGGCGAAGTTCTGGCTGACACCGGTGGCGCTGGCTTACAACATCGGCTTTCGCGCGAGAGAATTGCGCGACATTCAGCGGATCGTCAGCGAACGCTCGGCCGAGTATCTGGAGGCGTGGAATGACTACTTCGGGACCTAAGCCCGGCGAGCGCGTCGCGGATGTCCGCTGCGACGACGACACGATGAGTGTCGACCTCGCCGATGGCCGGACGATCATCGTTCCGCTGGCCTGGTATCCGCGCCTGCTCGACGCGACGCCGGCCCAGCGTCAGAACTGGCAGCCGTGCGGCGGCGGCTTCGGGATTCACTGGCCGGACATCGACGAGGACCTGAGCACACAGGGGCTGTTGGCGGGCGCCCCCGCGCCGCGAAGGGCCGAGACGGTGCCATGATGATGAAGGGCCTCCCGCGCACAGCCCACTTCGCCGGCGAGGCCACGCCGACGCGCAAGATGTGTGGCATGGCCACGTCTTCGTGGCCATGATATGCTGTGGTAGGTGAAACATGCCCACGCGAGCGTGGAGCATGCCACGCCGGCGTGATGGGGGCCGAGATCTGGGGCTGGGTAGCGTGGGCGTCTCACCCGCGAAGCTGCGACACGCTCCCGACCGGCCCGAGCGAACTGAGCTTCCTGTCGGTAGACACGCGTACGCCGTACGTGGCCGACTTCCCCGGCGAAGACGGCGGCAAGACCGCCCACTACATGCTCCGCTGGGTCGCCACCACCGGCGAAAAGGGACCGTGGAGCGAAACCGCCAGCGCGACGATCGGGGCGTAGCTGTGGGACGTAGTGTGACCAGCAGCGGGAGATACCAGTATGCCGGTCGAGCCGCTCGACAGGGTCTTGATGCAGTTTGACAATCGCACCGACCCTTTCGACGAAATCGAAATCGCGGATACCATCCAAGACCTGGCCCGCAAACGCGGCAACGTTGACGAACTGGAGTTCCGCGAGTTGGCCGAGGGGATAGCGTTCAGCTTCGCTGAGACGGATACAAATGAGCCGTCGCGCTGGGGCACCTACTACGGTCCGCGCAACTCGATGACGACGAAATCTGGCGAGACGATTGAGTCGCCGCGCATTGAACGCGTAACGCCAGAGATGCTTGCTTACTGGAAAGAACGCGTCAAAGAGGCGACCCATCCGCGCCTTCGAGTGAGATATGCCGATCTGGCATATGACTTCGGCGAGCACGTAACTGGCGAGAAGCCGGACTACCACCTCGCCCACATCGTCATCGATGAGACTCTGCGAATGGTCGATCAGCAGGCGTACGAGCACGTGATCGAGGTTCACTGCAAGCTCAAGCGCGCGCTCGACCTCGCCATCCGACTCAACGACAAGCCGCGTATCGAACAGGTATGCAGCGCGGTCATTGCGTTCGAGGATCAAACGGCTGAGGATAACGCGCTTGGCACGTGGGGGTTCGCATTCGACCTGCTCATCGAGGGCGGGTGCAATTGCACTCTGACCGGCGAGCAAGAAACACACATCATAAATAGCCTTGAAAACCACCTGAAACGAGCAGCATCGGGCGGCCCGCCGAAGTTCGACCCGTTCGCTACGGAATCGGCGGCGCTGCGTTTGGCCCGATACTATCGTAGTAAGAAGCAAGACGTGGATTTACTACGTGTGCTGGGGGTGTACGTCGACAGTTGGATCCGTAGGTCCGGGGAGTCCAATCCTTCGCTCGGCAGCCTGTGGCTTGAGAAGGCCCGGGGAGTGCTCCATGACTTCGGCCTCCACGACGAGGCGGAGCAATTGGAGAGCCGCGTGCGTGAGTTGGCCGGTCGCTCGCGCGAAGACATGGCCACGATACGACACAGCGTTCAGTTCACGAATGAAGAGATCAACGCGTTTCTTGATGCGATGACGGCCGGCACACTGGGGCAGACGCTGGTGCGAATCGCACTCCAGTTCCTCCCTGATCCCGAGAAGACCAAGGCGGAGGTCTTGAAAGTAGCTGAGCAGTTTCCGCTATTCTCAGTATTCACGAAACGAATCATCGACCACAGTGGACGCGTGGTCGCAGAGGTCGGGGCACCGCAAGACGACCTGGAAGGCCAGATCGCTCATCGCATGGCGGAAGATCTCGGCTTCTGTATGCCGTTTCTTCGCGCGACGATCGACAAGGTGTGCGACAAGTTCAGCATGTCCACGGATGCCGTGCTCGACTTCCTGTTCCAATCACCGGCGTTCGAGGAGGACCGGCGTCCCTTGATCCAGATGGGCGTCGAGGCGTACTTGCGCGGCGACCACGCGGTGTCGGCACACATGCTCGTGCCGCAGATTGAAGCCGCCGTCCGCAACCTCGTTGTGGGGCTCGGCGGTCCGATCCTGGAACGCGGACGGCACGGGGGGATGAACCTACGGAATCTGGGCAAGCTGCTGCGAGACGAGCGCTTGGTTGCTACGCTAACGGATCGCGTCACACTCTACCTACGCGTGCTGCTGACCGACCAACGTGGCTGGAATCTGCGGAACATCGTGTGCCATGGGCTGGCACCTGCGGGCGCGTTCGGCTCGGCAGTAGCAGATCGGATTCTGCACGCACTCCTACTACTCGGCCTCACTAAGGAGCGGTCACCAGAACACGAAAACGCGCAGGGAGTCGATTGAACTAGCCGTGTAGCGTACGTCCCTTGACGCACCATTCGAATGTGGACCCGGGGTTGGTGCGGCTACCATTGGGTAATCGGGGGACACCATACCTATTTTTTACTAATACTAATCGTCAAATCGGGGGACACCGTCAAATCGGGAAATCGGGGGACACGGAAATCGGGGGACACCCGGAAATCGGGGGACACCGTACCTATTCCTCCTGCTTCTTAGCTTGCGTCCGGGCTTCGGTTTCAGCCGAGTAGGTCGGGTCATCGACCCAACGCACCGGGAATCCGAAATCGGGAAATCGGGGGACACCGTACCTATTCCTCCTGCTTCTTAGCTTGCGTCCGGGCTTCGGTTTCAGCCGAGTAGGTCGGGTCATCGACCCGACGCACCGGGAATCGAACACACGTCGGGTCGATGACCCAACCTACGTTCTGACTTCGCATTGCTCAAGAGCTTGCTATTACCCAC
>JAGMDK010000287.1 GCA_023128695.1 Phycisphaerae bacterium | reverse complement strand
GCCTCGCCCTCCCGACTAACGCCAGCCGCGGCTCGGCGGGAGCCTCGCCCTCCCGACTAACGCCAGATGTTTTCTGAAACGGCACTAGCCCTCCAATCGAGGAAGTGATCGCGGAACAATATTGGCCGGCAACAAGTGAAATCTCCGACGCGATCAAGTATCATATCCATAATTGGAGTTTGACCCTTTGGCTGGGAAGGGCGTTGGGGAAATGAAGGTTCACATCGTGGCCCCTGTTCCGGAGTTCAATTCCGGGCTCGGTCTATTCCGGGCCTACAAGAGGAGGAAAACAGAATGAAATGCAACACACCTCGTGCGACATCGCTCTGGGTAGCCGGCTTGCTGAGCGCGCTTTGTGCTGTCGGACCGGCAGAGGCCGCGGACGTTACGGCAACCGTGGGTTGCCCAGCGGATTCGGTCAGCATCAACCGGGACAGCGAAGGAGATCGGGTCTCCGTCGCGGGCTGTACATTGAGGACGGAGGCCGCCGGGAAGCCGGACCTGCCGATCCGACTGTATCGCCTCATCATCCCGGCGGACCTGAATGTGACCGAAGCGCTGGTCACGCGGGTCGAGTTCGTGGCGATTGAGTCGGCTGACGGGGCGTTTCGGATTCCGCCGGCCAAGCCGCCGTTGCCCACGGACGGAAGCGGCGACCCCGGTCCGGTCAAGCCCGACCCGGACATCTATGGCAAGGATGTCGCCTATCCGGCCAAGACGGTTGAACTGGTCGGCACCGAGTATTGTTTCGGGCATCACATCGTAACACTGCTGGTCCACCCGCTGCGGTACTACCCGCTCTCGGGCCGGCTGGAAAGACTGGATCAGCTTGAGTTCGAGGTGCAGGGCAGCCGAGCGGCAGCCGAGCGGTTCTATGCCCAGCGGCGCAGCGAATACAGCGCGGCGGTCGTCCGCGAAACCATCGGGCGCTTCGTCGAGAACGATGATCAGATCCAGAGCTTCGCCCCGCCGACGCGGATCGAGCGGCTGAGCGAAAAGCGGGGTCGCGATGAGCTGCGTACGGAACCCTGGCCGTCGCTGGAAGGTCTGCCGGTGGACTATGTGATCATCACGAGCAGTGCCCTGGCCGCGAGCTTCGAGCCCCTGGCGGAGTGGAAGCAGCAGAAGGGGATGAACACGGTCATCCGGACCGTCTCGAACATCAGGGGCCATTACCCCGGCGTGGATGCCCAGGAATGTCTGCGGCACTTTATCATCGAAGCCGGCCAGTTGTGGGGCGCGCCTTGGGTTCTGCTGGGCGGGGACGTCAACCAGGTGCCGGATCGAAAGGTGTTCTGCCAAGGTTACAGCGCGGACGTGCCCTCCGATCTGTACTTCGCGACGGCGGACGGCAACTGGAACGCGAACGGGAACGCCATCTTTGGCGAAAACGCCGATCAGGCCGATGAAAGCGTCGATTTTCACGTCGGGCGGGCGCCGGTAGAGGATCTAGAGGAGGCCGAGTTGTTTGTGCAGAAGGTCCTCAACTACGAACAAGCGCCGCCGTCCAATTTCGCGGCCACTTATCTCCTGATGGGTGTCACATATAATTGCACCACCTCGCCGACTTATCACTGGGGGCAATGGTGCAAAGAGGATATCACGGAGATCATCCTGACCAACTCCCCGACGGCATTCGTCTGGCGGCTGTATAACTTCCTGACCGATGACGAGACCTTTTGGGGAGATGAACTGCTCAATCACGATTCGGCGATGGCTCACCTCAACACCGGCTACAACTTCGTCAACCACTGCGACCACTCCGGCGTGTACGCCATGGGCACCGGAAAGTACTGCTGGGGCGGGCAACTCGATCCGGACGATGCCCGAGCGCTGACGAATGGAGCCCGACAAGGAGTGCTGTTGACGCTGGGCTGCTCGCCGAACGCCTTCGACTACGACGCCATCTCCGAGGACTTCATGAACAATCCCAACGGCGGGGTGGTGGCGTATATGGGCAACACGCGGACCGGGTACACCGGCCAGGTCTCGCAGGACAAGACCTTCTTCCGGGAGGTGCTCCAAAACGAGATCTTCAACCTGGGAGCGGCGTTCTCCCTGGCCCGTAGCGACACCTACAATAGTTACTACTGCCGCGTTCTCAACCTCCTGGGCGACCCGGAGATGGTGCTCTGGACGGAGGAGCCGGTGAACCTTGGGGTGGTGCACCCGTCCGAGCTTGGAATCGGCCCGCAGAACGTCACGATTGAAGTGTACGAGGCGTTGATTTGGCCGCCGATGCCGGTCGAAGGCGCGCATGTGTGTCTATACAAGCAGGACGAGATATACGCGGTCGAGACCACCGGGCCGACCGGCATCGTCTCAATGGATATCACTTGCGATACCAGCGCTGAGCCCGTCCGCCTCACGGTAACGGCGGTGAACCACCTTCCATATCAGGCTGACCTGCCCATCACGAGTGTCGCACTCGCGCCGCATCTGCACGTCTCGGGCTATGACATCGACGACGACACTCAGGGTGCCAGCGACGGAAACGCGGACGGCAACCCGGACGTGGGCGAAACGATCGAAATCCCGCTCAACGTGACCAACAGCGGCGGCGCAACCGAGTACGACGTTACCGTAAGACTGTCCAGCGATACGGCCGAAGTCGCCGTCCTCGTCGATCAGTTCTACGTCGGCGACATCGATCCGGGCGAGACCGTCACGACCGGGTCCTTCGTGATCGCCGTCGATGCGGATTGCCCGCCGGAGACGCTGGCCATGCTGCACGTCGAGATGGGGCCGCTGACCGGCAAGGAGCCGCACCTGGACGATTTCTGGTTCCCGCTGCACGCCCCGGACCTGCGTATCAACGACAACGTCCTGGTCGACGACGGGTCGGGTCAGAGCCAGGGGAACGGCAACGGCGTGGCGGAGCCGAGTGAGACCGTCGAGCTGTACATGGAGTTGGGCAACGCGGGGCACGGCCGGGCTCGGAACGTGTCAGCCGTGGCCACGTCCGACCATCCGAACCTCATTGTGATTGACGGCCAGACGGAATTCGGCGACATCCCCGCGATGTGCGCGGTCAGGGCGGGTGATCCCATCGTGGTCGAAATCTCGCCCGATTTCGTGGGTGACGAAACGCTGACGCTGGTCGTGTCGGACCACTACATCGAGCGGGCTACCTTTACGCTCGACCTGGCGGGACCGCCGGCTCCGTCCGGCCTGGCGTTCGAGTCGGGGCAGGACTGGATCGACCTGACCTGGGAGCCGGTTGCCGCCGGTGACCTGCTGGGTTATCACGTCTACCGGGCCATCTCGCCCGACGGGGTGTTCCAGCGGCTCGACGTGCTGGTGCAGGCCGGCTCTTCCCTCTACCACGATGAGCTATTCCTGATGCCGCCGTTCCCCGAGTTCTATTACTACTACGTCACCGCGGTGGACGAATCCGGGAACGAGAGTTCGCCGTCTGAGATTCTCCAGGCCTGGACCACGCACCCCGAATACGCGAACTGGCCGATCAAGCTCGGCGGAAAAATCTTCGCGGCCGCCACCGTCGCGGACGTGGACTTCAACGGGACCATGGAGATTTTCGTGGGCGGACTCGATGGGAAGGTCTACGGGTTCTACCACGACGGGACCGAGATGTTCGACCTGGATAACGACCCGACCACCGTCAGCGGCTTCGCCGAGACGGAAAGCACGGGGGGCGTCTGGGGCGCCCCGTCCATCGGCGACCTGGACCGCGACGGCAGCCCCGACGTGGTCGCCACCTCGCGCGGCAATGAACATAAAGTCTATGCTTGGCGAACCTTCGACGGCGACGGCGACGGGGCACCCGATCCGCTCCCCGGCTGGCCCGTTTACCTGGGTGCCGATAGCGGAAAATCCTTGTGTTCACCCGCTCTCGGCGACGTGGACGGCGACGGCTGGCTGGAAGTGGTCTTCACCACCGAGTGCGGCGGCGGCATGGTCCACGTGATCGACGGGCGCGGCTTTGAAGAACTCGGCTGGCCGCAGACCGGGCTCGGCAACTGGACCTACGCCACCCCGGCCCTGGGTGATCTCGACGGGCAGCTCGAGCCGGAGCTGCCGGAGATTATCGTCGGCGGCCGGAGCGGGAGCATCTATGCCTGGCATGCCGACGGGTCGTTTGTGCCCGGCTGGCCGGTGGCGACCGGCGGCCAGATCGACTCCTCGCCCGCCCTCGGCGACATCGACGGCGACCACCTGCTCGAAATCATCCAAAACACGCACAACGGGTTCCTCTACGCCTTCGAGGCCGACGGCAGCGAGGTGCTCGGCTGGGTCGGCGGCAAATCGTACGCCGCCCACGACGGCCTGCTCGCTTCCCCGGCCTTGGCCGACATTGACGGAGATAATCTGCCGGAGGTGTTTCTGGCGACGGATGACGGCGTTGCCGCCTGGTCGCCGGACGGAACGCCGTTGGTCGGCTGGCCGGTGGTGCTCGCGGCGGGGGAGGGTTCGCGGTCTTCGACTGCCGTTGCCGATATCGACGGGGACCTCGAGTTTGAGATTGTGGTCGGCTCGGGTGACGAGCGGATCTATGCCATTGAGGAAGACGGGAGCCTCTCGCCGCACTGGCCGGCGCGAGCCGGCGAGCACGTGGACGCCGGCCCCACCTTGGCGGACATAGATGGCGACGGCGACATGGAAATCATCGTCGGAGCGGCCTACACGCTGCACGTCTGGGACTGCCCCGAGGATTACGTCCTCAAGAAGATCCAGTGGGGTACGTTCCATGCCGACGTCGCGCACACCGGCGTCTACAACCCGACGCCGCCGCAGTATGGGACAGGCGATTCTGACGTCGATGGTGATGTGGACCTGGCCGACTTCGCCGATTTCCAGGTGTGTGCCGAGTGCCCGGATGTGCCCACGGACCCGCTCGTGCCAAGCTGCTGGTACTTCGACTTCGAGCCGAACGGCATGGTGAATTACGACGACTTCGTTGTGCTGGAGGGACTCTTCGGCGGCCCGAATTAGGGCCTAACAGCGTAGTTTCTCACGCTGTTTGCATCTTATCCCGGGTGGAGCGGCCCTCCGCGGCCGCCAGCGGACCG
>JAGMDK010000286.1 GCA_023128695.1 Phycisphaerae bacterium | reverse complement strand
CGGAGACAACTAGAGATTCAGTTTTCAGAAAACATCTGGTGTCCAGCGGGAGGGCGAGGCTCCTGCCGAGCCGTTTGTTTGATTACCTTCGGGGCGCGGCTCGGCGGGAGCCTCGCCCTCCCTAAACCGCGGCTCGGCAGAAGCCTCGCCCTCCCCAAACCGCGGCTCGGCAGGAGCCTCGCCCTCCCCAAGTATGCCGGTAGTGCCACTGACGGCTCGCAGGTCATTTCTAACGTACAGGGCTACCGTTTCGTCTCGCCGCAAACCGTAGTAATAAATCTCATAATCGTTTTGTAGTTGTTGGTCGAGTTCGGGTTGCAGCGTGTGTGAGGCGATGATGATGTCGGCGTCGGGCTCGGCCGGGACGGTCTCCCAATAGCCGACGTGCTCGAAGCGGCGCAGGTACCACGGTAGCGGCCAGCAGTTCGGCACCATGACCTTGATGATCAGCGGTTCATCTGGCGGACACGCACGGGCCAGTTGGTCGAGATAGGCCGTCAACTTGACTACATCGTTGAGCGGGTGTGCATAGACATAGGGATTGCGCGGGTCGGTGAAGAACCTCGTGTTGGATTGCCAAGCCTGGTGGCCGAGATGTGTTACGCCTGCAATGAGCAACATGAACACCACTGCCAGTCTGAGTGAGCCGCCGCCCACGGCTCGGACAATGACCACCGTCCCGACACCCGCAAGCAAGATCATGCCGTGCAGGAATCCGAGCATACACCAGGGGGTCTTGTATGGAATCACGGAGTAAATGCCGGTCAGGAGCAATGTATAGAACGCCAGGAAGCACAGGAATGCCTGTTGGGTCCCGGCGATAGATTTGCGGCGGAGCGCGGCGACAATTCCTATTGCACTCAAGGCAACGATTAGCGCTTCACTCCAGACCGGCCCCGACGCGTGATGCGTATAGAGCAGCATCCGCAAGTAGTAATACCAGGGTTGGTCATGCGTCTGGCCCGCCGCCCGGCCGAAGTAGGTCGTGTAAGCCCGCAGCGAATCCAGCGGCCCGCTCAAATTCGTGAAGAACCCGGAAAACAGTGTGATTGAGACGAAAACGGCCCCCAGCATGGCGACAATCGCGGCCCGGGTGGCCCAGCACTTCAGCGTTGGGGGACGCGAATGACCATCGTCACCGGTTACATCAACCCAGCGACTCCAGAGCACAGTAAGCAGAACACCGCCAACCAGTGTCCCGAACGCGATGATGCAGGTTTCCTTGGTCGCGTGCATGAGCCCCAGGCCGACCCCCGCGAGTAGTGCCCAGCCGACGCCCGCGGCTCTTCGGAGCTCTCGCGTTTCTCCATAGCCGTGAGACTTATGAAACGCGGTACTAGCGCGCAGCGCTCGCCAGCCCGCCGCTATTACCAGGAACGTGAAGAAAACCAGCAGCGTCTCCTGAATGTAGTACCGGCTATAGAAAACCATCGCCGGCGAGACGGCGGCCAACAAACCGGCGCTAATCGCGGCGGAGCGCCCCAGGCCGTCGATAACCAGCAGCAACAGCAGGATCAGCCCGACGCCGAACGCCACCGGGATGATGCGGTAGGTCGCCATGGTGGTCTGGGTCCAATCAGATGCCCCGCTGAGCCAGACGGACGGGAAGGTCAGGTAGTAGAGCGTCGGGCCGTGGTATTCGTCGGGGTCATAGACGTACCGCCCGGTTTGCCACAGTTCGTTGAGCTTGTAGGCGTGCACGGCTTCGTCGCCGTGCATGGGACGCAGATTGAGTCGCCCCGCCCGCAGCGCCAGCCCGAGGGCCGCGGCCGCGAGCAGCAGGATGAGCGGGGCCGCACGGCGGTTCATTTCACGGGCAGGCCGTAGACCTCCACCTCGGTGTAGTGGTTCAGGTCGTCGGCGGTGCTGCCGTTGCTGTAGAGGCGGACATAGCGAGCCTTGACCCCCTTGGCGTCGATCAGCTTGCCCTCGTGCATGTCCCAGTATTCCTTGGCCTTGCCCAAGCCGAGCCCGGACGAATTGTCGTGGTCGTTATTGAAGACGGTGCGGACGTTCTCGATGAAGTCCGGGTCGTCCGCGACCTGCACCACCACATCATGATAAACCCGCTCGCTCAGGTGGTAATGCCAGACCACCATGGCATACAGCTCGTACTTCTGTTTCAGGTCGATCTGTACGTATTGAAGCATCGGACCCAGCTCGACGTAGCCGTCCTCGCGAGCCTCTTTGTCGCCGTCGGTCACGAGTTTCGCGTGGCCGATGATCGGGTCGTCGTCGCTGCTGGTGACCGGCTTGCCGCGGGCGACGTTCTTCACTCCCGGCGGCACCATCAGCGGCTTGCGCGGCCCCTTGCGCGGCTTTTCGAGGTTGGTGCCGGGCGGTACGTGCGTCGGCGTGCCCTTGAAGGTCGGCTTGGGCAGCTTCAGCTCGAGCGGGATGAGTTTCTGGTCGGATTTCGCGTCCGGCTGGCCCGTTTTAGCCGGTTGGGTAGTCGGAGACTTGGGCTGTTTGTCTTGCGCCTGCGTTGTTTGGACGCAAAGTGTGCAGAATGAGCAGACCATTGTGCCGACGATCAGCGTAGTAACGCGTTTACTGTTGCAAATCATGTTATCGTTCCTCCGGACTCTCATGGATCCGCGCGGAGATTGTCATCTCCGCGGTTTCCATCCTTGAGGTTCAAATCCCTATTGTAGCGGCCAGGCTCTGTTCCAGTCGAATCACCGGCAAGATACCGGTGCCACACAGTACTGTAGCGGCCGGGCCCCGTACCGGCCGAACCCCTGGCTGTCAGATCGTACATTTGGCACTGGATGGCAGGGCAGGCGGATGCTATACTCCGCCTTAGTTGCACCGAGCCGAGTCCGGCGGCTGGGAAAGCTGAATCAAGCCGGAAGCCCTCTCGGGGCCCGGGCGCAACGACGCAAAAGTTGACGTATCAACGAGGTGGCGTAGCTCAGTTGGTCTAGAGCGGCGGATTCATAACCCGCAGGTCGGCGGTTCAAGCCCGCCCGCCACCATTTTTCTTTCCCCTTTATTTACATGCACTTATGATACTTCGCCGGTGGCAACCGCGCGCCTGCCGATTCAGGGTTTCGCCATAGTTTCGCCAGTAAAATGAGTTTCGCCACGCCCGCTGCGTCATCATCTGAGGCATGCGAGTAGCGGTCCGCCATCGCTACCGTCTGCCAGCCGAATTGCCGCGCCATGGCGTGCCGAGTGGCACCGCGTCTGGCAGCCACGCTCGCTGCCGTATGGCGAAGCGCGTGGAAGTCGGCGTAGCGACCTTGACTGTCCGTAAGACTTCAGCCGTCTGCAACGGTTGCAGGCGGTAGCGGTGGGAGGTGACCAGTTTGGAGGTAGGTTCGCAGGGCGTCGGCGATGGTTTGCAGCGGGTCGTGGCCCCGCAGCCGCAGCGTGCGGTAGATGCTCATCAGCACCGCCTGTGTCCGGGCCCCGCGATCAGACCGATTGGACTGGCTGTTCTTCCGCAGAATCACCGCCGGCCGAGGCGCAGAATGCGGCTTTGGTACTTCTGGGGCGAGAAGTCCGGCCGCTTGCGCAGCAGGATGCCGTCGAAGGCCTCGCCGAAGAAACGCTGCAAGACCGGGCTGCCACGGCAGCGGTCGATCAGGTAATAACAGACTTGCCCATTGGCGAAACACCACAGCCAGCACGTCTGGCCTTGCACGCGCACGACGACATGACAAGCAAGGATACGAGCGAGAAGAGTAGCACGGAGCCGCGGCGAGCATGAGGCGGTACCCGTAAGCGATCCCTCGCGCGAGAAACCGACGAAGGAACAGGCGCGGGGGACAAGAGGCCCGCACCACGCCTGAAAGCTCTTTATACCAGTTGGCTCATCGCCAGCGAGTATAAACGGCTTTCCCCGCCTGCGGACAGCTCGCTGCCGGTTCGTTCAGGGGTGGGAGAAGTTCACGGGGCGAGAGGCGGAGCGTGTTCGCGCTGATCAGCAAGACTCTCAGGCCGAAGAGACAGCGCTGGTTGTTGCCGACGCTGTGAAGGGAGGGTCGTGATGTCGTGAGCCGTTCTCGGCCAGCGCCCAGTACTCCGTCATCGCGTCCTCGAACAGGAACGTGGACGGCGGGAAGCTGCGGCGGTAGCGCGTGACTGCGGTGCAGCCGCAGCGTTCAGGGTTCCGCAGGTGCGGTGCGATGTGTGCCGCTGCTGTGGTCAGCGCTACCCGGTGAACAGCGTCTGGAACTGTGCGAAGTCGGTCAGGTCGACGTCGGCATCGCCGTCGAGGTCCGCGGCGTCGCAGCCGGCGGGGAACGCGACGTCGGGCCCGTTCATGCACCCGGCGAAGATGTTGAAGTCGTCAAGGTCCACGTCGCCGTCGTGGTCGAGGTCACCGCGCGGAAAGCCCTTGATCCCCAGACTGTGGTAGCTGCCCGCCGCGACCGTCACGAAGCCCGTGTTCGGCTCCGGCACGTCGCATTGGTGGTCGTTGTTCTCTCCCCACGCCTCGATCAAGCCGTCGGACTTCAGGCCCAGACTGTGGAAGCCGCCCCCCGCGATCGCCACGAACTCCGTGTTCGGCGCCGGCACGGCGCATTGACCGTACTCGTTCCATCCCCAGGCCTTGATCAAGCCGTTCGACTTCAGGGCGAGACTATGGTAGCCTCCCCCCGCGACGGCCACGAAGTCAGTGTTCGGCACCGGCTCCTCGCTTTGGCCATAGTTGTTGTATCCCCACGCCGCGATCGAGCCGTCGGACCTCAGGCCTAAATTGTGCGCGTAGCCCGCCGCGACCGCCACGAAGTCCGCGTTCGGCACCGGCACGTCGCATTGGTCGAAGGTATTGTCTCCCCACGCCGTGATCGAGCCGTCGGACTTCAGGCCCAGACTGTGGAACCTGCCCCCCGCCACCGCCACGAACTCCGTGTTCGGCGGCGGCACGTCGCATTGGTCCCAGTCGTTCCATCCCCAGGCCACGATCGAGCCGTCGGACTTCAGGCCCAGACTATGGTCGTAGCCCGCCGCGACGGCCACGAAGTCCGTGTTCGGCGGCGTCACGTTGCATTGGCCATAGTTGTTGGATCCCCACGCCACGATCGAGCCGTCAGGCATAAGGCCCAGACTGTGGTATCCACCCCCCGCGCCCGCCACGAAGTCCGTGTTCGGCACCGGCTCCTCGCATTGGCCCTCGTCGTTGTTTCCCCGCGCCACGATCGAGCGGCCGGACTTCGATCCCAAACTGTGGTAGGCGCCCGCCGCGACCGCCACGAAGCCGGTGTTCGGCACCGGCTCGTCGCATTGGCCGTGCCAGTTGTCCCCCCACCCCCTGATCGAGCCGTCGGCCTTCAGGCCGAGAGTGCACCAGTTGCCCGCCGCGACGGCTACGAAGTGCGTGTTCGGCACCGGCTCCTCGCATTGGCCCTCGTCGTTGTTTCCCCACGCCACGATCGAGCCGTCGGACTTCACGCCGAGACTGTGCCAGCCGCCCGCCGCCACCGCCACGAAGTCCGTGTTCGGCTCCGGCACCTCGCATTGGTGGTGATTGTTCCATCCCCAGGCCACGATCGAGCCGTCAGACTTCAGGCCCAGACTGTGATATATGCCCGCCGCGACGGCCACGAAGTCTTCGTTCGGCGGCTCCACGTCGCATTGGTTGCGGTTGTTCCATCCCCACGCCTCGATCGAGCCGTCGGACCTGAGACCCAGATTGTGCCAGCCGCCGGCCGCGACGGCTACGAAGTCCGTATTGTTTGGCGGCTCCTGGCCTTCGCCGTAAGCGTCACATCCCCATACCTCGATCGAACCGTTGGACCTCAGGCCCAAACTGCGGTCGCCGGCCGCCGCGACCGCCACGAAGTCCATGTTCGCCCCCGGCACGACGCATTGGCCAGAGGTGTCGTCTCCCCACCCCACGATCGAGCCGTCGGACTTCAGGCCCAGACTGTGCCAAAACCCCCCCGCGCTCGCCACGAAGTCCGTGTTCGGCGGCGTCACGTTGCATTGGTACGCGTAGTTCCATCCCCACGCCACGATCGAGCCGTACTCGTCCTGCCCCCAGGCGGTCCCGGGCGCCAGCAGGCCCGCAACCACGCATCCGCACACCACTCTGACGATTGCCCTTCTCATCGAAGTCCTCCTTCGTGCTGGCCGCGTCGGCCGGTGAACACTTCATACGGAAGCTCCCAGCATTACCGCGCCAGTCGCGTCAACTCACCGCCCGCGTAGGCCCGCTGCCACACCCAGGCGCCATCGCGAGCATGTACAACTAATATAGCATGGCCGCGCCATTTTTCCTATTCCGAGCCGATGATTGACAACATTTTGCCGTCAGATGGGCTAGGTCGGGCGGCTATGGAGCGGAACGGAGTCGGGCAGCCTGGGAGTGGATCGTCCCCGCCAAGGAATGGACCGCCTACTCCAAGGAATGGATCATTCATTCCCGGGAATCACTCGTCCATTCCTGGGAATGACTCGTCTACTCCCCGGAATAGGTCGTCCCCTCCTCGGAATGCCTCGTCCGCTGACGCCAGCGGATCATCTACGGAGGCCAGCGGACCGTTCCCGGAGGGCAGCGGATCGTCCACTGAAGGCAGCCGATCTTCCGCTGAGGCCAGCGGGTCGCTTGCTGGCGGCGGCGGTTTGGCCGCTGAGGCCCGCCAGCAGGCCCTTTACCGGACGTTGCACGCGTCGGGCAACGGCGGCAATCGGAATTGCGGTCATCCTTTGCATGCAGCGACACCTCCGCGAGGTGGGAATGTCCCCCTGTTTATCAGCTTTGCGGTCGGCGAGTTTCGGAAACGGGAGCCCCGCTGAACCGCAAACCTTTAATACTCGGGCCGCTTCAGAACCTCTACTCCCAGGAGCGCGATGAACGCGTCACGCTGTGGCGGGATGTCGCCCGGCTCCGGTCCCAACTCCCGGAAGCAGCCCAGACCTACCTGACCGCCCATCGCAAGCTGCAACTGCTCGACACGCCCGGAGGCGAGGCCCCGTGATGTCCCGCGTCCAGGAGCTCTGCCGCCGGCTGAAGCCCGTCCTCGACCGGCGCGTCGACGGACTCTGGCTGGCCTACCTGGCCGATTCGGACTCGGCCGGCCGCGGTGGCATCGAGCAGACGCTGGAACTCCTCGCGGCCAAGCACCTGGGGAGTGGCTTCGAACGCGACCGCCGTCCAGAAGGTCTGGCAGGCGAAGCAGCCCATGAAGTAGGTGAACGCCCGCCAGGCGAGCGAGCTGCGCGTGAGCTGGTGGAGCACGCGGCGCCGGACCTCGACCTCGTCGCCCGTCAGCGGGACCGCGGCCTCGTGGGGCGAACCGCGGGCAACATCCTCGTTCCACTTCGTGCGGTTGTTGATCTCCCAGTTCAGGCGGGCGATCCGTTGACGGCGTGGCGTGTCTGCACGCCTACCGAAGGCAAACGGCCTTTCTAGGGCGGGGTTGAGTTGGCGGAGCGTTCTGACGCGAGTCCTCTCGCACGCGTCAGCGCGGCCATGTCTCCCGCGGGGGATGCTTCTTTCATGGGGGCCTTATCGCTACAATGAACCTATTACGCGGATGGGGCGGCTTCACCGGGGAGGCGCACGTGCGCGGGGCGACGCGGGTCAGGACTGTTGCCGGCCGTGATCGGCGCACCACGTCGCAAGAAAGAGGAGAGGCGACAATGGGCGGACGACCAACGACGATAACAGTGCTCCTTCTCGCGGGACTCGGTGCTATCGTGGGCGGCGTTCTTCCGCCACCCGTGTTTGGCCAGTGCGACACCAACTACTACTGGGACGATGGCTACGGCAGTTGGTTTGCACCAGATAACTGGTACCACGAAGTGTGGGATCCGGATTTGGAGGAATGTGTCGACGATGACACGATCCCAGGCGGTGGCGACCAGGCGCTCGTGTGGTCGGGGAATCCCTATATCTCCGGCGTCGGGGCGACCTGCGACTG
This sequence comes from Phycisphaerae bacterium, assembly GCA_023128695.1. Taxonomy (GTDB): domain Bacteria; phylum Planctomycetota; class Phycisphaerae; order UBA1845; family Fen-1342; genus JAGMDK01. The sequence goes on along the minus strand of JAGMDK010000286.1, from coordinate 2,637 downwards.
GCTGGACCTTCATTCGTCGATCGACTTACTACCCGGTGGCTCGTTGTCCGCGCGCGTGGAATCCATCGATGGGTGTCTCGTTCAGACAGGCGGTGCCAACACACTCACAGATGAAATATGGCTCGACTCCTCCGGAATATACCAACTGAGTGGCGATGCGGTGGTGAACGCACGGAGGATAGTGGCCGGCTACGCAGGAGCAGGCACGTTCGTTCAGCTTGGGGGGACGACTACGCTAACCCAATCGCAGGACGGGACCTCGCTGATCATCGGCGCAGAAGCCGGGGGCGACGGCAGCTACCAACTGGTTGCCGGGGCGCTCTCCGCAGGCGGAATCGCGCTGGTCGGCAATAGAGGAACGGGGAGGTTCATTCAGAGCGGTGGGACGACTGTGTTCGGGCAAGACGAATACGCTGTCTCGCTCTTGATCGGCGTGGAAGCCGGTTCCAATGGGCTATACCAGCAGAACGCCGGGACGAATACACTCGCCGGCGACCTGTTACTAGGTAGTGAATTGGGCTCCATCGGCACATACGAGCTAAGCGGTAGTAGTGAGCTGTACGCAAGAAGTGCAATCATCGCCTATGAAGGAACCGGGACGTTCATTCAGAACGGCGGGATGAGTACACTCAGGATAGGGGGCTGGGGCGTCTCGCTCTGGATCGGTATACAACCCGGGTCCGACGGGCGATACCAGCAGAGCGCCGGGACGAATACGCTCGCCGGCGACCTCTACGTCGGTGACAACCCGGGATCGGCTGGGAGTTACGAGTTGAGCGGCACCGGGAGCCTGTCCGCGGCCGGGGAGACCATAGGCGGCTACGGTACCGGGACATTCATTCAAACAAGTGGGACGAACACGATCACTGAGTGGTGCCTCACGGTTGGAAGCGGACCTGGTTCACACGGGACGTATGAGCTGAATGGCGATGCACTCTTCACGCCTTGCGAAATCGTGGGCGATGCCGGGACCGGGATCTTCACACATACGGGCGGCACGAACACCATTGCCGATTTCCTGACGCTCGCCAATCAGGGGGGCTCATCTGGGCAATACCAGTTGAGCGGTAGTAGTGAGCTGTACGCAAGAAGTGCAATCATCGGCTATGAAGGAACCGGGACGTTCATTCAGAACGGCGGGATGAGTACACTCGGGATAGGGGAATGGGGCGTCTCGCTCTGGATCGGTATACAACCCGGGTCCGACGGGCGATACCAGCAGAGCGCCGGGACGAATACGCTTGCCGGCGACCTCTACGTCGGTGACAACTCGGGATCGGCCGGGAGATACGAGTTGAGCGAAGATGGGAGTCTATCCGCGCACTCGGAGACTATCGGGGCAGGCGGAACGGGGACGTTCATTCAGACTGGCGGGACGAACACGGTCGCGGAGAACCTCATTCTCGGAAACACCGCGGGCGCAGACGGCGCATATGATCTGAGCGCGGGCTCGCTTGTGGTGATGGATGATGTCTGGGTCGGCGAGGAGGGAGCCGGCTCGCTGCTGATCGACGGGCCGTTGGCCACCCTGGATACCCCGCACCTTTTGATCGGATTTGGCTCGGGCACAGGCTCGCTCTCGATCGCGAATGCGGCAGCCGAGATCATCGTCGGTGACCTGACCTTCGGTGCTAATGCTACGTTTAGCGCGGTGCCCGGATCATCGATTCACGTCGCCGGGGCCAGGGTTCAGAACTACTCCACAGACGAGAATGCGCTGGCTGGGCTGGAGAACCTGAACCTCATCTGCGACGGGCATTACCTTGCCTTGGAAGTAGCGGGCTATGACGGAGGACCGTTCACCGAATACTGCGCCGACAACTTTGTGATCGACACCCTGACGGTCAATGACATCGTCTCGCTGTGGGACGACGTGGACAACGGCAACCGGGGCGGCACCTACGGCTGGAACGAAGCCCTCTACGTCAACAACCTGGTTTTCGGTCCGGACGGGATACTGTACACCAATGGCCTGCATGTTTACGTCAACTGCGAGCCCCTGACCGGCGATCACGGCGGGCACGTGTGCTATGGCAGTGGATGTGGCGACTTTGACCACGATTGCGACGCCGATTCGGCGGACTTCTTCGATTTCGTTTCGTGCCTGAGTGGCCCGGACGTGCCAATCGGGCCCGAGTGTGATGCCGGCGACTGCGACGCCGACGCGGACGTCGACCTGACCGACTTCGCCGCGTTCCAAACCACGTTCACAGGCGGCAACTAGCCATACTGTCGAGATCACGCACGCGGCGCGAAACGCTTAAATAGGTGTGCAGTTTATGAGTGGCGCGGATTCGATGTCACCGGCATTCCCACGCACCAGGCCGTCATTGGCAGCCGGGGGTCGGGCAAGACGCTCACCTTGCGGTACCTGGAACGGCTGATCCCGTCACAGACCGGCCTGCACATCCTGTATGCAAACTGCCGCCAGCAGAACACGAGCTTCAAGATCTTTGCGCACCTGCTGGAGAAGAACGTCGCCGGCGCCAGCCTGAGCCAGCTTGCGATCGGATTGCAGCGTCTCCAGCACGATCTGGAGCTTCTGGGCCGGCGTCCACTTGCGGCGACGTTTCTTTTGGCTCATGACGGTTCCTCCGGCAACCACGATACCTGCCGGCCTGGGGTGGCGGCCAGCCT
>JAGMDK010000285.1 GCA_023128695.1 Phycisphaerae bacterium | reverse complement strand
ATCCTAAGTCCGACAGACTACTAGCGCGCAACCTCTACGCTGTAGCATCCGGACCCTGTACCGGACGTCGTGCGAAAGCCTCTGACCGGAAATGGCACCAGCGTCATTGGCCCCTGCGAGGCGAGCGTCACGATTTTGGCAACTTCTCCACCCACCAGGATCAGAAAGCCAGGTGCCCTCTTGGCCCCGCCCAGTCCTTCATGCTAGACTCCCCGCTTGCGTTCGACGGCGGGGCTGGCGGTTCAGCCCCGAAGATGGTCAAACAATGGGACACGTGCCCATACAGGTGCAAACATGAACGACTTCCTCAAAACCCTCGGCATCGAAAAAGAAAACCGCGGCGGCTTCCACGGCGAGTGGATCGGGTCCGGACCCAAACTCGACGTCATCTCGCCCATCAACGGCGAACACATCGCCGGCGTCACGCAGGTCACCGAAGACGAATACGATCGCATCGTCACCCGGGCCCACGAGGCCTTCCTGCAATGGCGAACACTGCCCGCTCCCAAGCGCGGCGAGATCGTCCGTCAACTCGGCAACCGCCTCCGCGAAGCGAAGCACGAACTCGGCCAACTCGTCACGCTTGAAATGGGCAAGATTCTCCCCGAGGGCGAGGGTGAAGTGCAGGAGATGGTCGATATCTGCGATTTCGCCTGCGGCCTCTCTCGCCAACTCTACGGCCTGACCATGCACTCCGAACGGCCCCAGCACCGCATGTACGAACAATGGCACCCGCTCGGCGTGGTCGGCGTGATCAGCGCCTTCAACTTCCCCGTCGCCGTCTGGGCCTGGAACTCCGCCCTCGCGGCCGCCTGTGGCGACAGCACCCTCTGGAAGCCCGCCAGCAAGACCCCGCTGACCGCCATCGCCTGCACAAAGCTGGCCGCCGAGGTCTGCCGGGCCAACGGCGTCGATCCGGCGATCTTCTCGCTGACCGTTGGCAAGGGCTCGATTGTCGGCGAGAAGCTGCTGCATGACAGACGCATCCCGCTCGTCTCCGCCACCGGCAGTTGCGAGATGGGCTACCGCGTCGGCGAGGTGGTCGGCAAACGCCTGGGCCGCACAATCCTCGAACTCGGCGGCAATAACGCCATCATCGTCACGCCCGCGGCCGACATGGACATGGCGATGCGGGCGATCCTCTTCGGGGCCGTCGGCACCGCCGGCCAGCGCTGCACCAGCACGCGGCGGATCATCGTACACAACTCGATCCGCGATGAGCTCGTCAGCCGCCTGCTCAAGGCCTACGAGTCGATCCCCATCGGCGACCCGCTCAAGGAAACCACGCTCATGGGCCCGCTGGTCACGCACGAGGCTGTCGAAACCATGCAGACCGCCATCGGCCGCATCAAGAACGAAGGCGGCGAGATTCTCTACGGCGGCGAACCGCTCGACGGCCCCGATTACCCCGGCGGCCACTACGTCAAGCCCTGCATCGCGGCCGCCAAGAACGAGTTCCAGATCGTCCAGGAGGAGACCTTCGCCCCGATCCTTTACATCATCGGCTACGGAACCCAGGGTGGCACTGCTGTGTCAGCAGTGGACGAGATCGACGCAGCCATCGCCTTGCACAACGACGTCCCGCAGGGCCTCTCCAGCGCGGTTTTCACGACCAACATGCTGGAAGCCGAGCGTTTCCTGGCCCACGCCGGCAGCGACTGCGGCATCGCCAACGTCAACATCGGCACCAGCGGGGCCGAGATCGGCGGAGCCTTCGGCGGCGAAAAAGAAACCGGCGGCGGCCGCGAGAGCGGCTCCGACGCCTGGAAAGCCTACATGCGCCGCCAAACCAACACGATCAACTGGGGCACTGAGTTGCCGCTAGCACAGGGGATCAAGTTCGGGGATTAACCTTGAAATATACCGAACATCGCCACAACATTACTAATGTTGGCGCTTGCTCAACATCTTGCGGTCGCGCTTGGCAAGCACTACCATATACTGGGAGGTGCCTAGGATGACCGTCGAACCGGGACGCGTTTACAACGTCGATTGCGTGAAGGGCTTGGCGGAGATGCCCTCGGGAATCGTCGATCTTGCCTTCGCCGATCCACCGTTCAACATTGGCTACGACTACGACGTATACGACGACCGTCGAGCCGCAAACGAGTACCTGGCTTGGTCCAGATCATGGATCGAAGGCGTGATCCGCGCCCTGAAGCCGAATGGCACGTTCTGGCTCGCCATCGGCGACGAGTTCGCCGCTGAGCTCAAGGTTCTCTGCACGCGCGATCTCGGGCTGTCCTGCCGAAGCTGGGTTGTCTGGTTCTACACGTTCGGCGTCCACTGCACCCAGAAATTCACACGCAGTCACGCACATTTGTTTCATTTCGTACGGAACCCAAAGAACTTCACGTTTAACTCACTGGCGACCCGCGTACCCTCGGCGCGCCAACTCGTCTACGCTGACAAGCGTGCTGATCCAGATGGTCGGGTCCCCGACGATACCTGGATGGTGACGCCGGAGCTTCCCCCGAACACACCAATGTGGGACGGTTTCGTCCTGCGCCCGCAGGACATCCCCGACCGTTTCCCGCCGCACAGTGATACTTGGTTTTTTTCGCGTGTTGCGGGCACATTCGGAGAGCGTCGAGGCTGGCATGGTTGCCAGATGCCTGAGCAGCTTCTCGGTCGCATAATCCGCGCCTGCTCGAACGAGGGAGATGTTGTTCTCGACCCGTTCGCTGGCAGCGGCACGACGCCGGCGGTGGCCAAGAAACTGCGGCGGCAGTTTGTCGGCTTTGAGCTGTCGAGAGCATACGCGATGAGAATCGAAGAACGCCTCAAGAACATCAAGCCCGGCGATGCACTCATCGGTCCAGAAAACCCCGCCCTCAGCGCCCCGGCCACGAAGGTTGGACACGCTGCGGCGACGCGGCGGCGGCGCGCCAAACCGGCGTGCGTCAGCCCGGTCGTGGCCCGAGCCAACGCGACGCTCGGGCAGGTCGCGGTCGCGAATCGCGAGTATGCGACGGCTATCGCCGAGGCGTTCATCGCCTCACATCAGGGCTACTCCGCCGATCGCGTGGTTGCCGACCCGGCGCTGAACGAGCGGTTTCGGGAAAACTGCGAGAGATTATCGATTCCGGGGGCGCCGGCGGACTGGAATCGGTTGCTTTTTAACCTGAGAAAGCGTGGCGGACTAAAGGCCGTGGATACATCGCGCCGGACGCGGATTCCGTTTGACCAGATGGAACCGTATGTGTACGCCAGCGAGATCGCGTGGAGGCTGCTGCAGAACGCGGATGGCAGTTCGCTGGACGAGATACTTTGCGATCCGGACCGCGCCAGACAATTCGATCGAGTAGCTAGCCGGATCGCCCCTGGCAAGCCGGCGTTCGAATACCGATGGGCCGCCTTGGCACTTCGGAAAGAGGTGGCGAAGGGGGACGGGATTCTTGAGCACGTGCGGTATCGACTGGCTCAGCGAGCATTCTCCCTCGACGCGCGCCGCTCGTTTCCTGCAGCGCGAGCACACTACGTGATTTCGGTCGGAGAGACGCGGTTGTATGTCGGCTTTACCGCTGATCTCGCGAATTGCCTCTTCTTCGAACCGTCGCGTATCGAGGTTGCCGCCCAACAGCTCGATGTCAAGAGCTTCTCGGCGAAAGACGTGCGCCTAAACTACCAACTGTTCGAACCGCGCAACCGACAGCCTACGGCATTCCGCGCAGCGCGCCGAACGCGACTCGTCAGGGGCCTCGGCCCCATCGGAAACATCGAAAAGCCAGAACAGGCAGCGTGATGATCGCATGAAATCTAGGATTGATCAGTGCGACCGACAGACCGTTGCGCAGGCTTTCCACCAAGTGCGCGACGAGTGGTCCCCCGATCGCGTTGTCGCAGACCCCGAACTCAACGCGCGGTTCCTACGCGAATGCACGGGTCTCGGCATGACGCAACCGGCTTCTGTCCTGAACCGGTGCCTGCTGAACATACGTAAGGCGAGCCAACTCTCAGGCCTTCGATCCAAGAGAACATCCTTTTCTGATCAACAGGACTACGTCTTCGCGAGCGAGATCGCGATTCGGTTTCTCGAGCGGCGTGATGGAGTCACGCTCGACGATGTAATCTGCGATCCTGTGCGGGCTGCCGAGTTTGATGGGCTCGCCGCCCGGATTGCACCTGGATACACGCCGCTTCAATACCGATGGGCCGCGCTCTCGCTGCGAAAAAGCCAGCGCCTGCGCCCTGAACCGATCGGGCGGGCCATCCAACCCCTGTCGGTTGAGCAGGCGCGCGCGGATGAAATCGACCTGGATGACGTGCCGACAACTCAAGGGTTGTACGTCTTCTTCGCGGGTTCGGAGAGCCTTTACGTCGGCGAGGCGCAGAGCCTACGCAGCCGTCTGAAAAAGCACCTGGACCACTCAGACAACCGGGGACTGGCTCGCTGGCTTTGGGAGCACGGCACCGACGCGGTGTACCTAGAATGGCAGGTGCTTCCACCCACGACGGCGACACAAACTCGCAGAGCGATGGAATGCGAGCTGATTCGCTCACGTCGCCCCGTGTTCAACGTCGTTTATTCACAAGGCCGATCGCAGAAAGCGAGCGGGGGAGCCAACCCATGAAAAGGCACTCGATCGCACTGGAGTCACATCGCTTTACAGGCTTGTTCGAGGCTGAGCTCCTCACCCGCCTGATGCTGTGGAAATGGGAGCATCCGCTCGCTGCCGATGATGAGTTTGTCAGCCATCTTGTCGAGGAAGCAGCGGAGGTATTGCGGAAATGCGTTCAGGAGAACGAGCGATTCCTCGAGGATGTTGAGCCGTGTGATACGAACTTCGTGGCGGCCGTATGGTACGTTGAGTGTGCCGCGATCTCTGCTGCGCCTGATATTGATCCGGAAGGGCATCGGCAGGCTTGGCTGGATGCCGTCCGACGTGCGTTGCCGTCCTGCTTCTGCGATCCAGAAGACCTCCAATGAGCCGCTGCTCGCAGCAGCACGGCCTCTCGTCAGCGATCGTCGCCACGGATCTGCTGGAGGCGGAGATGTTCCTGGCCCACGCCGGCAGCGACTGCGGCATCGCCAACGTCAACATCGGCACCAGCGGAGCCGAGATCGGCGGGGCCTTCGGCGGCGAAAAAGAAACCGGCGGCGGCCGCGAATCCGGCTCCGACGCCTGGAAGGCCTACATGCGCCGCCAAACCAACACGATCAACTGGGGCACTGAGTTGCCGCTGGCACAGGGGATTAACCCAAGTTGAACACTTCTGACC
>JAGMDK010000284.1 GCA_023128695.1 Phycisphaerae bacterium | reverse complement strand
CATCAGAACCCCGAGCGTGAGCGAGGTGGCCAGGGCGAGCGGGAGCACGCAGCCAAAACGGGGCCCGTCGCTCACGCTCCGGGTACTGATGATACGCTGCCGACACGCGCGGGAACGGGGCCCGTCGCTCACGCTCTGGGTACTGATATTGCGCTGCCGACACGCGCGGACCTGGACTACTTCTACCCCACCAGCGTGCTGGTGACGGGGCGCGAGATCATCACACTCTGGGTGGCTCGGATGGTGATGACCGGGCTGTATTTCCTCGGCCGCGTGCCGTTCCAGCACGTCTTCATCCACCCCAACATCCAGGACGGCCAGGGGCGGCGGATGAGCAAATCGCTCGGCAACGGCGTCGATCCGGTCGATATCATCGAACTCTACGGCACCGACGCCCTGCGCTTCACGATGGCCCAGATGGCGACCGAGACGCAGGACGCCCGCATGCCGGTCAAGAAGACCAAGATGCCCGACGGCCGGGAGGTCAACACGAGCGACAAGTTCGAGCTGGGCCGCAATTTCTGTAACAAAATCTGGCAGGCGTCCACCGGCTTCGTGCTGGCGAACCTTGAACCGTGTGGCACAGGCATCGAACCGTGTGGCACAGGCATCTTGCCTGTGTCGGATGAGAATCACCGGCAAGATGCCGGTGCCACACGAAAGTGGCCGCGACCCCTCAAGCCGGAGGAGCTGAACACCGAGGATCGCTGGATTCTGTCGCGGTTGGGGGGCGCGATTGCCGACCTTGACCGCCGTTTCGCCCGCTACCAGATCAACGAGGTGACCAACACGCTGTACACGTTCTTCTGGAGCGACTTCTGCGACTGGTATGTCGAGCTGGTCAAGCCGCGGCTGTTCGGTAAGGACGATTCCGGCAAAGTGGCGCCCCGTTCCGATGAGTCGGCCGGCGTCGCTCGCCAAGTGCTGGCCCACGTGCTCGATCAAACCCTGCGGCTGATGCAACCTGTAATCCCGTTCATCACTGAGGAACTCTGGCGCCGGCTGCGCGAGAAAGCGCCCCAGCGCGGCATAACAGACATCAAACCGGCCGAGGAGACCCTGATCACCGCGGCGTGGCCGGATGCCGCCGCGCATCCTCGTGATCCTCAGATCGAGCGGGAAATAGAGGCCTTGCAGAACGTCATCCGGGCCCTGCGTGACACTTTAGCACGCATCAACACCAGCCGTTCGGCGACTAAGACCCCGGCGATCGGCAAGCTCCCGCGGGCCGTGATTCGGGCCGATGAGGGCATCGCGGCCGGGCTCGCCGAGCAGATCGCGGTGCTGCAACGTCTGGGCCGCTGTGAACGAATCGAGGTCGGCAGCGATGTAGCTAAACCGCCCGAGTCGGCGACGCAGGTTCTGGCCGGAGTCGAAGTATACGTCCCCTTGAGTGGGCTGATGGACCTCGCCGCCGAGCGGAAGCGGCTCCAGAAGGAACGCGACAACCTCCGCGGTCACATCGAGCGGCTGACCGGCAAGCTAGCCAATGAGGGCTTCGTGTCCAAGGCTCCCGCCGCCGTGGTTGAGAAAGAGCGGCAGCGGCTGGCGGAGATGAAGGACCGCCTGGCGTTGCTCGAACGGAACCTCGCGGACATCGAGGCCTAGCGCTGTGTCGCAATAGTCGACTTCGACCGAAAAATGTAGCGGCCAGGCCCCGTACCGGCCGTCCCAATGTAGCAGCCAGCCCCCGTACCGGCCGAAGAGCCGCGGGCTTCAGCCCGCGCGGTCGTTCGCAACCTATTGCAGCCTTATCACCTTATCACGTTCCCACGTTCCCACGTTCTCACGTTCCCACATTCCCACGTTCTTCGGCAGACTGTTACGGGCAGGTCGTATTCAAGAGCGCCACCAGTGGATCGATGTCGCGCCAGTTGACCGTGCCGTCGCCGTTCACGTCGTTATTTTCGTACGGGCAGGCCGGCACGCCGGGGGCGAACATCGCCAGCCAGCCCGCCATGTCGTCGTTCATCCCCGCCACGAAGAAGTCCACGTCACGCCAGCTTATCTCATCGTCGCAGTTGCTGTCGCCGAGGCACACCGGCGGCGTCGCCAACAGGCCGTAAATCTCGATGTCGTCGATGTTCCAGCCGGAATAGGCGAACGCGCCGGTACCGATTTGGTAA
>JAGMDK010000283.1 GCA_023128695.1 Phycisphaerae bacterium | reverse complement strand
GGGCCTAGCGCTGCTGCGGAACAAGGCTCCCGACGACCGGTACGGGGCCCGGTCGCTACATTGGGACGGTCGGTACGGGGCCCGGCCGCTACATTGGGACGGCCGGTACGGGGCCCGGCCGCTACATTGGGACGGCCGGTACGGGGCCCGGCCGCTACATTGGGACGGCCGGTACGGGGCCCGGCCGCTACATGCAGATTATGGTCCTATAGCCAAACCGCTTGACGGTCGATATTATCTCTGGTTTGTACGCCCTGGCTGCGATTGTGCGTAAACCGCTGGCCTGAAAGGGGTTGTATCGAATCGAGAACGCACCCCGGGCAGCGGATCACTCTGTCCTGAGCAACGAGAAACCCGCCGCGGCGGCACGAGATGGACATATGAAACAATTGATGTGTGGCAAGGGCATCTTCGTCTCGGACGTGCCGAGCCCCGGGTTGGGTAGCGGACAGGTCCTCGTCGAAGTGGCCTATTCCTTCATTTCCACCGGGACCGAACTCGGCGGTGTCAAATCGGCCGGCGGCGGGGTGATCGCCAAAATCAAGGAACACCCCCAACGAGTCGCCCAGGTGCTCGAAATGGTGCGGATCAACGGCGTCAAGAAGACCATGGCCCGCGTCAAGTCCAAGCTCGAATCGCGCAAGGTGCTGGGCTACAGTTGTGCCGGGCGGGTCGTCGCCACCGGCCGGGACGTGCGGAACCTGGCCGTCGGCGACCTAGTGGCCTGCGCGGGGATGGGGTACGCCTCGCACGCCGAGGTCGTCTCGGTGCCGGTCAATCTCGTCGCCCAGCTCCCCCCCGGCTGCGACCCGCGGCAGGCCTCGGGCACCACGGTAGCGGCGATCGCTCTCCAGAGCGTTCGCCGGGCGGACCTGCGGCTGGGGGAAATCGGGGTCGTGCTCGGGCTGGGCTTGCTGGGACAAATCGCGTTGCAACTGCTGCGGGCCAGTGGCGTGAAGGTGCTGGGGTTCGACGCCAATCCACAGCGGGTGGCAGAGGCCAAGGCCCTTGGCTTCTCCGATTGCTTCGCGCTGACCGGCGAATACGCGGTGAACGAGGTCTTGGCGCACACCGCTCAGATGGGGGCCGACGCGGTCCTGCTCACGGCCGCCACCGACGTGAGCGGCATCTGTCAGGACGCGCTGGAGATGTGCCGCCGCAAGGGGCGGGTCGTGGTGGTCGGGGCCGTTCCGCTGGAGTTCGAGCGCGACCCGTTCTACAAGAATGAGATCGATTTTCTGATCTCGTGCAGCTACGGCCCCGGGAGATATGACCCGACTTACGAAGAGGAAGGGCACGACTATCCGTATTCCTACGTCCGCTGGACCGAAAACCGGAACATGCAGGCGGTCCTCCAGATGATCGCCGACGGTACCCTCCGGCTCGACCATCTGATCTCGGCGGAGTATCCGATCGACGAGGCCGACCAGGCGTTTGCCGCGCTCAGCGTGGCAGACGGTCCGCGTCCGCTGGGCGTGGTGTTGAAGTACGAGCTGGCCGAAACGCCATCGCCCGCGAAGCTGGCCAAGAGCATCAAGATGTCATCGCCGGCACCGCTCAAGGGCAAAATCGGCCTGGGCGTCGTCGGTCTGGGTGGGTTCTTCACCGGCACGCACCTGCCCAACCTCGCGGCTCTGTCCGGTCGCTACCAGATCGTCGCGACCTGCGATCACGCCAGCTCAAAGGCCCAGGACCTGGCCCGCCAGTACGGGGCGACGCAGTCCGGCTCGGATTATGAAGAAATGCTGCAATGCCCGGACGTGCAAGTGGTTCTGATCGCGACGCGGCACGATACGCACGCGCTGATGTCAAGCGCGGCGATCCAGGCGAGTAAGCACGTCTTCACCGAAAAGCCGATGGCCATGAACCAGGCGGAACTCGATGAATTGAAGACCGTGCTTGAGGGCAGCGACCGCTATCTGATGGTCGGCTTCAATCGGCGTTTCAGCCCCCATGCGGTGCGTCTGCGCGAGCTGCTCGCCAACCGGGCCGGGCCGGTGGTGATCAATCAGCGCATTTTGGCGGACGCTGCGCCGCCGAGCAGTTGGATTTATTCTGCCGCGGGCGGCGGCCGTGTGATCGGCGAAGCGTGCCACATGCTTGATCTTTTCAACTTCCTTGTGGGCGAAGAGATGCCCCTGATCGAGTTGGACGTCAGCGCCCCGCCGGTCGGCGTCGGCGGCCCGCCCGGGGACAACTTCGTGGCTACGTTGCGTTACGAGGACGGCTCGGTCTGCACCCTGACCTACACCGCCCTCGGCCGGAAAAGCAAACAGAACGGCAAAGAGCGGCTCGAAGCGATGTGGGACGGCAAAACGTTCGTCATCGACGACTATCTGCGCAGCTACGGCTCCGGCTGCGCGGCCGGCTCGGCGGGCAGCAGCTCCAGTAAGGGCCACTATGAGGAACTGGTTGTCCTAGCCAACTACCTGAATGGCAAGGGCCCGGTGCCGATCAGTGTGGAGGCCTCCCTGCGGGCTACCGAGCAGAGCTTCCGGATCGACGCGGCCTGCCGGAATCCTACGCCGCCGACGGAGGAAGCCAAAGCATGAGTGCGCGGAAGCCGTGCGTGGTTGTTCTGGGGGGCAGCTCGAGTCTGCACGCGCGCATCCCGGCCCAGATGGTGCGTGAGGCCGGCTATCGGGTCGTGCTCGCCGACATGGAGCCGACGATCGCCCCGGGCACCGAGGAGTTCTACGATCACGTCTATCCCTTGCAGCACTCGCTCGAAAAGCCTTTCCTGGCGGTACGCTCCGCGGTCACCAAGCCGGAGGGCAAGCGCCCGATCAAAGAGATGGAAATCCTGGAGCCGACGCGGAATAAATCGCTTTATTGGCGGCTCTTCAGCGCGTGGCTGCGCGGCCGGCGGCTGGCGCGGATCGTCCGCGCGGAGCACCCCGGCCTCGTCCACATCCAAGGCACCTGGGTCTGCGGCATGACCATGTATTATTACCTCAAACGCATGGGCTTCGACGCGCGGAAGCGTCCCGGGACGATGGCGCACCTGTTCAGCTATCAGCCGCGCTTCGCGGGAATCCGAGCACGGGAAATTCGCGCCCTCCAGGCCTGCGACCAGTTGCACAGCTCCAGCCTCGTGGTCAAAAAGATATACCAGCAGCATTACGAAGTGCCGCCGGAGAAGCTGCATTTGCTGGTGCGCGGCATCAACCTCAAAACGTTTGCCCCGCGGGACGAGGCGATCTTGGCGCAGGCGCGTGAGGAATGGGGCGTGCCCGCCGACAAGTTCGTGCTGATCCACAACCGCCACCTGCACCCGATGTACCGGGTGGACCTGGCGGTGGACACGTTTATCGAGCTGGCCCAGCGCGGTCACGACGTCTTCCTCATACTGGTGCGGGGCAGCATGTGCGAGGCGGATTACGAGGCCCAGTTCGTGGCCCAGATGAAGGAGGCCGGTCTGGGCGACCGCTTCGCCCTGATGCCGCCGATCCTGAGTGCCGAGCAGATGGCGGTTGCCCTGCAACTGTCGGACATCTCGATCAACACGGTCCCGTTCGACGCCTTCCCGGTCAGCATTCTCGAATCGATGTATTGCCACGCCGTGCCGGTGGTCCGGGATTTGGAAAGCTACTACATCTTCGTGAAGGAGGGCGAGACCGGTTTTCTCTGCGGCGGGACCGGCGCCAACGAGTACGTGGAGAAAACCGAACGCCTGATCCTCGCTCCGCAGCTCAAGGAGCGCATCGCCAACGCCGGTGCCAAAGTAGTGGAGAACGAAGCGAACGTCGCAACCTATCGACGCAATTTGCTCGGTTTGATCAAAAGGTGTTGGCGTGAGTGGTGAGTGGGTAACGCAAACCCCGTACAACGACTCGGGCACGGGGACCCCGGCGCCCCGCCCACCGCGATGGCAGCGGCTGAAGGGGACGCTGTGCAACGACGCCCAGCGCCTGCTGGTCACGGGGGTCCCGCACCTGTTCATGGCGTTGACCCTGACGCAGGGCATCAGCTTGTTGCGCCGCATCCTGCTGGCCCGCATCCTGACGGTCCCCGAGCTGGGCCAGATGACGTATGTGATGCAGATCGCCGATCTGCTCGCCATCGTTTGCGATCTGGGGATCAGCACGGCCATGCTGAAATACGCCGCGGAGCCGATCACCAACGAGAAGAAACGCGAATATTACTGCGGGGGGCTGTTCTGGGGGAGCCTGGCGGCGACGAGCGGGGCTCTGATCTATTCGTTAGCGGTATGGTTTCTGCCCATCGACCGGGAATCCGCGGTCAAGGTATTCCTATTCATGGTCATACCGTATATCCCGCTGGCGGCGATCGCGAAGATTCCCATCGTATACATGCAAGCCCGCAAAGAGATCAAACGCGCGGCGCGGTTCACGGCCCTGACCCAGGGTATCAGCCTGATCATGCTGGTCAGTGCCACCTATTACTTCAAGCTGTGGGGCTTCTTCATCACCATCTCAGTAGCGCCGCTGAGCAATCTGCTGATTCTGCTGACGGTGACGCGGGCGGAGTTGCGCTGGTTCGCACCCTCCTGGAAACTGCTCAAGAAGCTCACGTCCTTCGGCGTCCTGTGCGTCTTGGCAAATGGCACCACGTTCGCGAACAGCGCCTTGAGCGTGGTCTTGCTGCGGCATCTCACCAAGTCAGACGATCTGGTCGGCCTCTTCGCGATCGGCCTGTTGGTGATGAACGGCTCCCGCCTGCTTCCGACGGCACTGATGCAGACGGCCTTTCCGTATCTATCCGGCATCCTGCACGACCGGCGACGTCTCCGACTGCGAGTATGGGAACTGAGCATCAAACAGACATTGGTCATGGGAGTGGTTGCGGCAGCGTGGTACTTCGTGGGGCCATACGCAATTAGCATCCTTCTGGGAGCCAAGTATGCGGAAGCATTCTGGTGCACGATGATCCTGATGCTGGCGACCGTGATATTCGCAGCCAGCTCCTCGACGGCACAGGCCCTGCTGATTTTGAACCGCGTCCATCTGAACATTTGCGCCGGTCTGCTTTTGCTGGCCGTGAACACCGCTGCCTGTCTCGTTCTGATTCCGCGCTTCGACATCGAGGGGGCGGCGGCGGCACTCCTTATCTCGCAACTGGCCGGGACGTGCTTCTCCCTGGCCGTGGTGAGCATCGTCCTGGCACGAGGAAAAGCGTCCGCTTCGGCGAACACACAGTCCCCGGACCAAACTTGACCGCTCTGGTCATTGAGGTGCGGCAGATATGCGCGAAAGCAGCTAACATTATCATGTGTGGCACCGGCATCTGGCCGGTGGCCGCACAGGCTGGAATCCTGTGCCACACGTATTGTTAAGCGGTCGAAGAACCATAACGTCTCTCAACGGGTATCGAGGAGCTATATATGCCTCGTAACATTCATCCCGTCCTACGGGCAATCGCGCGGGCGGTGCTCTTCTTACCGCGCGAGCTGAGAGAGATAATCGAAGCGGTCGTGCGCCATTGGCCGGGGAAGCTGGGCTTCACGATGCGACGTCTGTATTACCGGATTCGTCTCAAACACGTGGGGCGCAACGTCCTGATCAGCCCGGGGGTGCGCTTCTTTGGACACCGATACATCAGCATTGGGGACGACACGCACGTCGACCTGGACTGCATCCTGGTGGCCGGCCACACCTCCTTAGAACACTTGGATGAAGTTCGGCGAGTGGAGAATCCATACTTCACTCTTTCCGAAGGTGAACTCAGCATCGGCAAGGGAGTTCACATTGCGCCCGGCTGCCTCATTAATGGAATCGGAGGAGTACAAATCGGCGACTATTGCGGCTGCACCGCCGGCACACGCATCTTCTCCATCACGAACCATTACGCCGGCGTTCGCGATCGGTCTCGCCGAGACATCCTCTTCACAAACCAGGCCATGCCCCGCAGCATCATCATCGGACCAGTCGTGCTCGAGCGCAACGTTGGCATCGCGCTCAACTCTGTCGTGCTCCCGGGCACGGCCCTCCGGGAGGATAGCTTTGTGGGTATTGGATCCGTCGCACGCGGCGTCATCCCGCCTAACACGATTGTTGCCGGCAACCCCGCCGTTCGGATCAAGGATCGTTTCACAGTCACTGAGGATAAACAGAAGCCGTGCGCGGAGAATTGACGAGAGTAATGGTATCCTGGATGATTCGATCTTGAGGTCGCCGGAGACAGCCACGCCATGACTCACCCGAATGTCGGCTATCTTGAATACTCCGGCATCCCGCGGCCCGTATATCAGCAGAGGGCGGCACGCGATATCCGCTGGATCCACGCCGGCCTGTGGGTCGGCGGCTTGATGAGCATCGGGGTGGTCTTTTCCTTTCTGACCCGGGCCTCCCTGTGGGAATACAGTTTTTCCACCCGCGTCTCCATGATTTATCTGCCCTTGGCGATCGTCGGCATCCTGGCCCTCGGCTGGACCAACTTCCCCGTCGCGGCCGCGATCTTCTACGGCTACCTGTCCCTCGCCCAGACGACCGGCTACACCTTCTACCTCACGGGCGATTTCCTGGGAGCCCTGACGATCGAGATGGTGCTGGCGGTGCCGGTGTTGATCACCGGATTCTTCGGCCCGCCGGCCCGCGGCCGGCCGCTGCCCGCCGGGATCAAATGGGGCTGGGGCTTGCTGCTCCTGACGTCGGTAATCTGCACCCTGCTCGCGCGGGACCCGATATTGGCATTTTACACCTTGATGGGCCGCTTCCTCTTGCCGATTGCCGTCACGCTCGCCGTTTTCCGCCGGCTGCGCGGCATCAGTGACTACCGGGTAGTC
Organism: Phycisphaerae bacterium; assembly: GCA_023128695.1. GTDB lineage: Bacteria > Planctomycetota > Phycisphaerae > UBA1845 > Fen-1342 > JAGMDK01. The sequence goes on along the minus strand of JAGMDK010000283.1, from coordinate 2,135 downwards.
TGGTTCGGTTTCACGATCGGTCTGCTGGCAATCAGTGTCTTCGGCTTTCGCCGCGCCGTGCTCGGCATCGACGCCTACGGCGTACACCAGCGGCTGCTGGGGTTGAAGGGCACTTCCGCTCTGCCTTCTCTGTATCTGATGGGGGCCGCGTTGTGGATGGCCGTCAGTCGCACCGAGACCAACCGGTTCTTGCAAGGGGCCGCCTGGCTCGGGATCGTTGGGCTGCTCGGGATTCTGATCTTCCTGTCCGGCGGCCGGGGGATCTCGATCGGGTTCACGCTGCTGGCGCTGTGGTGGTTCTTTCGACGCGGAAGCCGAAGCCTGTTTCGCCCCAAATTGCTCATCTTACTAATACTAGGCGGCGGACTAGCCGCGTATATCGTCTTTTTCTCAATCGGGCGAACGACCCTCGATCTCCATCTGCTGAGAGAGCGTCTGGAAGAGATGTGGGCTCACGGTTACCAGCAGGAGGCCCGCTGGATCATCTGGATGGAATCCTTGAAGCATTGGGCCTCCAGTCCGCTCTGGGGCATGGGTCTGAACAACTGGCACACCCTCAACACCCAGTTCGCCTCCGTCCATTCCAGCCTGTTCGGCATCCTCATTGACACCGGTCTGTTGGGGGTGGCCGCCTTCTCCCTCCTCTTCGGTGGCACTTTCCTCATCTCGCGAAAACGCAACTACGGCAATCTGCCCTACGACGATCGGGAGTTCTTCCTCGGTTGCCGGGCGGCGTGGGTCGTAATCCTGCTCGTGTTGTCAATCAGCCTCCCCTTCACATCGGGGCAGGGATATAACAACTTTTTCGCGTACTTGGTGTTTTTCTATCCTCTGCTGGCGATGACGGTCTATGTGCATTCACCACAACCCACGTATCAATGGGTCTCGGCGCCGCCCGCACAAACACCGTTGACAACAAGTTCGCCGACCGGCCATGCGACGTCACCGCCATGACCTGGCAGGTCCAGATCCTCGGCACGCCGCACTGGGCCGCCGTGCTGGCCGGGTTGCTACGGGCCTGCGGCATCCAATGCTCCTATACAAACGAGTTGGAGGGCTTACGGGGGCTCGCCGCCCGAGCCCACTTCGTACGCTGGGGCCTGGGCCGGGCGTTGGCACACGCCAATGTTGTCCATTATGTTTACGTCTCGCGGTCGATGACCCTGCCGCGAGTAGTGCATTGGCGCGGGCGGCCACAGATCATGCATTGGATCGGAACTGACGTGCTCAGCGTGCAACAACTGCCCAACTGGCGTCGGCGAATCTGGCTACGAACTGCCCGGCGAGTGGTCGCGCTGCACTTGGCCGACTCGCCGGAATTGGCCGAGGAGGTCCAGGAGCTGGGTTTGCCGCGGCCGCGGGTGGTGCGGCTGCTGCCGACGACCTTGCGGGCCTGCCCGAGCCCGATGCCCGAGCCGTTCTCCGCGCTGAGCTATTGGTCCGACTTGCGGCAGGGTTTGTATCGGGGTGAATGGGTGCTGCGTTTGGCGCGCGAGTTTCCCCAGATTCCATTCTATATTGTCGGCCGCTGCACGCCGCCGCCGGATACGCCGCCCAACGTGACGTTCGTCGGCTGGGTCGAGGACATGGCCCCGTGGTACGAGCGGGCCTCGGTGCTGATTCGGCTGCCGATACATGACAGCGTGTCGGTGATGGTGCTGGAAATGCTGGCTCGGGGCCGCCATGCCATCTACTCGCGTGATTTCCCGCACTGCCACTTCGCGGACACTTACGAGGCCGCCCGCGACGCCTTAGACCAACTGGTAAAGAGCAACGCGCCCAATCCCGAGGCGCCGGCGTATGTGAGTCGGGAATACAATCCCGCCGACTCGGTCGCCGCTCTGCGAGAGGCCTATGACGAACTCACGAAACAGGTGTCCGGACGATCATGAACCTTGAACGCTTCCTGGCCAAGCTGCGGTGGGATGGGCCGTTGCTGCTGCTGGCGCGGGAGTACGATCGCCGCTGGCGACGCCGCCGGGCGAATCGTCGCCGCCGGGCCCGTTGGGAGGGCACCGCGGTGGCGGTATCGCCGGATGATATGCCGGCGGACTTCTCGTCCGAAGCCGCTGAACGGCTCTGGCCGGGCGCTGCTGATCGGTCATGGCTCGCCGCCGCCCCGCGGCGCTGGCCCG
>JAGMDK010000282.1 GCA_023128695.1 Phycisphaerae bacterium | reverse complement strand
GGGTGCCATGGCCAAGCGCAGCGCGGCCATGTTCGTCTGAGCCAAGACCATGCCCGTGCCGCGGCTGCAAACCGCTGGCTTGGGCATGCAACACCAGACACACTTTCTCGGGCATGCCACCAGCCGTGTGCCACTGCTCTGTGAGTAGTGTCCTGAGTGCGCTGTGAATCTAATCGTTGAACACTGCTGACACAGCAGTGGCACCCGGCACCCGGCGATTGGCGGGCAGTGCCCGCCCTACCTGACTACGCGACCTAGTCGTCCGAGACGTCAGCTTCGACTTCAGCAGGTTCGTCTAGTGGCGTTGGCCAATACTCGGGATCCTGAGCGTAGCGAATCGACCTCGTCTCTGGCTGGCCATAAAGCTCGGGGTGGAGGTATAGGCCGCGAAGCTCATCCGGTTTCTTCTGCTCCACTGCCTTCGGATACGCGCGCGCGTAAACGTCGTTACGCACACCGGTGACCGACCAGGAGACCTTCATGCTGGGGTCGCCTCCGGCGATTCTAAACCGATTACCTGTGATCTCGTCCGCCACGTACACGGCTGCGAAACGGCCGATGCATGTCAACTGATACTGGAAATCTCGATTGATGGCCTCGAAATAGTCCGGCAATTCGACCCAAGCTTCCCCGTCTGAGTCGAGGATGATGCTGCCGCGATAGATGTTCAACGGTTCAGGCCCCTCCGCGCAAGAATGCTTCAGGTAGTAGTTCTCCGGATCGAGCGGGTGGTCAATCCTGAAATCCTTCCACCCGCTGACCGTAAGATCGCCACCTACGTGGACATCACCAGCGAAACCCGAAAAGCCTACGACATTCAACGCAAACCCGGTCCCGGTCTTCGAGGCGTAGATGGCCGTCCCCGCCGACCCGGCGCTCACATGGAGTCTTGCGACCGGGTTGCTGTAGTTGATGCCGACTTTCCCGTCAACAATCAGATTGCCACCGATATCAGCCTTATCATCAACAAACAGATCATCGTCGGCGTGAATGTCGACACTTGCTCTGATATCGCCGGAGACGTGCAGTTTCTCGTTTGGGCTCGTCGTCCCGATACCGATGTTGCTGCTGGATTGATATAAGACGGAACTGCCCACGGTAGAGGAATTGGTGAACTTGGGGATGTAATTGGTGGTGCCGCTGCCACCGAGCCCGCCCGGAACGCTGTACCACTCCATACCGCTGTCGGTGTACTTAAGATAAAGCCCCGACGAGCCGCCTGATGCGTTGAGTTCGGAGAGGCCGACGCTGTTGCTGGCGAGATCGCTCGACGTCAATGAGTTGTTGGCGACGTCGATGGACCCGACGGTCCCATCCACAATCATGCCTCCATCCACGGAGTTAGCCTGTCCCTCGTTCACGTAGCGGCCGTCTGCCCAATTCGTATCCACGCCCACTGCGTCTGCGCTAACCGTGATGCCTGCCCCGGCGCCGACGGAGATATGAGCGTCACCGGACGTGGTGTCGCCCGTCAAGCCGTCGTCCGCATACACGGCGGTGATGTCCCCGCCGCCCGAGTAATCGGCCCATACCAATCCCTGCCCTTGGACGAACTTCATGATCTGGTTCGCGCCTGCGCCGGCCGTGTCAATCTTCGGCAGACCGACTGCGGCATTGACGAGCATCGGCCCGGTGACCGCGTTGGCCTCGCCGTTCATGACGTACTGCGGGTGGTCGTCCGCATCCAACCCGGACAACTGCGAGTGTGCCGTGATCGTGCCGCCCGCTGGTCCCTGTTCACCCTGCGGGCCTTCTGGCCCTTCCGGTCCCTGGGGTCCCTCCGGCCCGGGAGGTCCACCCGGATCGCCGGGCTCGCCCTGCAGCCCTTGCTCACCCTGAGCACCTTGCGCTCCCCCTGATCCCTGTTCACCCTCGGGGCCTGCGGGACCCGCTGGTCCCTCGTCGCCCTGCGGGCCGGGCACGGCTGGCGCGTCCTGACCGCCCTGGCCTGGGTCGCCAGCGAACCCTTGTTCACCCTGTGGACCCGCCGGACCCTGCGGCGCCTCGATGCCTGGGCAACCGCCGAGCAGAAGCCCAGCGCTGACAGCAAATGCCCCCATGACAGCAATCAACCGAACGCCGCTCCTGGACTTGTGGCTCGCCTCAGATTTCATGACATGATCCTCCATTCAAAGACCTGAAAGAAAACCCAACCCCCGTCCGGCGGCGCGTGCCGCCGCGGCGGAGATTAACTCGTGTATCAAATGGCAACCGGCTTCCGAAAGGGCCCCGGAGCGCTGCCACTCCAACGACAGAGCATGCGGAAGCGGGACAGCACCATAAACACATGCGTCAAACGGGCGCCCGGAGCGCACACAAAAGGGCGCGAAACCGAAACGCGCCCCTACTCTGAGGTATTGGCATACCCGAAACCAAAGGCGGCCCGGCCCGCGCCCCTTTCGGGACGCGGCACCGGTCACGCGTCTTGGTTTCTGACAAGTGCCAATTTTCAGAGTAAGACGGCGGCCGAAGCCACGATATTGTCGACGCTGAATCGTCAGCGTCCGTTTTCTATCTCAGTTGCGTGCCTCCAAGATAACAGCCTCTTGAATTGGCGTGCCGAGCGTTCGCGCCGGCACGTCCCACAAAATCCAGTCTATCAGAATGGACGTTGCGGGTCAAACCAGGGTAGTGAGGGTGCGGCTGGTGGCATGCCCAAGTTGGTGCGAGGTGTGGCATGCCCAAGCTGAAGGCGCGGGCATGGTCTGGCCCTATGAACATGGCCGCGCTGCGCTTGGCCATGCCACACGAGCAACGCCCGTCACACTGACGGACTATACGTTGGGTACGGAGCCCCAACGCTACATTTGTCTCGAGACGGAGCCCGGCCGCTACATTGGGACGTCCGGTACGGAGCCCGGCCGCTACATTACTCGGATTGTTAGGGTGCTATTCCGTCCCGTGATACGGCGTCACGACGACGGCCTGGCCGTCCAGCTCGAACGCTTTCCGCTCGGCGGCGCCGTCGAGGATCTTTCCGATCACACGCACCTTCACATCCTCCGCCCAGCGCACGTCGGGGGGCACGAGCACATAGCAGATGCGGGAGGCGAATGAGACGGTTTGGATGCGTACTTCGGCCAGCGACCGCTCATCCGCTGTGAGGATCCGCAGGACGTTGCCCTCGAACGCGATGCCGTGGCCGACGGGGCTCTCCTTCGTCACGCCGGTCAGCTTGCGGGCGAGTTTGTTGTATTCGCCGTCGACCTTTTCGCCCCGGGTGTAGTGCGCTTCTCCCCCCCGCATGACCCGTTTGCGGGTCTTCTGCGGACCGGTCTGGCTGCGGATCGTGCGGAGGTACAGGGATTGATTGGCCCGGATACGGTCGCCGAGCTTCTTGTCGTCTGCCAGCAGCGCGTCGTGTTTCTCCATCAGGTCGCAGTATGCGAGGTAGTTGTCGATCAGGATCTGATAGTCGCCGTCGAAAAGCTTGCCGGCGCCCTCGCATTTCCGGCAGGTCCGTTCTTTCACCTTCCCGCGGCCTTTGCAGTCCGGACACTTGTGGTAGAGCTTGTCGAGGGTTTTCTCGGCCGTGCGGAACTCCTTCAGCGCCTGCCGTCTGGCCTGAGCTTCGTCCTGCGCCATGCTGGTGCCGGCGGCCAGCAATGCCACCAAGCCCGCCAGAACAAACGGCCTCATCAACATCCCGCTCATAATGCGTCCCCTTTCCGTTCGATCTGCCGCCTCCGCAATCTGAGAACGACCAGCCAGTATGATAACCGGAGCCGCCCGGCGATCCAAGACCCGGCCGGGAGGCAGAAAAGGGTGTGCATGGCACTTTATGCGGATGTGTCGCGACGTCAGAAAAGGTAGCGTCCGCCCCCCGTGGCGGACGTAGGCGTGTGTGGTGCTTCCAATCAGCGACATCCGCCACGACGTCCGCCACGGGGGGCGGACGCTACATTCCCCGGCAAGGGCCGCCGGGACTGTCATGCACCCAGAAAAGGGTGCATTCCTATTTTCTGTCGGCGGTCAGCTTCCAGTAGACTACCCGTTTCGCAACGCTGCTTTGTTATCAGAGCGAGGAAGCCATGAGTGTTATCGTGCGAACCCGATTCGCGCCCTCCCCGACCGGCTACCTGCACATCGGCGGAGCCCGGACGGCGCTGTTCAATTACCTGCTGGCCAAACGGCTCGGCGGCCGGTTCGTCGTGCGCATCGAAGACACCGATCAGACGCGGAACATCGAGGCCGCCGACCGGAAGCTGTTCGCTGACCTCCGCTGGCTCGGGCTGAGCTGGGACGAAGGGCCCGAGGTCGGCGGCGAACACGGGCCGTACTACCAAAGTCAGCGGCTCCAGCTCTACACCGACCACGCCCGTCGCCTGCTCGACGACGGCCGGGCGTACTACGCCCTGGAGACCTCCGAGGAGCTGGAGGCGATGCGTCGGGAGGCGATGCAGCGCGGCGAGAAGGGTTTTCGCTATCCGCGGCCGAAGAGTTTTCCCGCGGAAACTGAGGCGCGGAAGGCCCGCGACGAGGGCCGGCCGGTAGTCATACGCTTCAAGATGCCCGAGCGTGATTTCGTGGTGAACGACCGGATTCTGGGCGAGGTGCAGATCGCCGCGAGCGAACTGAGCGACTTTGTGATCGTCAAGGCCGACGGCTGGCCGACGTATCACTTCGCGGTCGTGATCGACGACGCCGACATGCGGATCACCCACGTTCTGCGCGGCCAGGAACACCTGATGAACACGCCGAACCACCTGGCGTTGCAGGAAGCGTTCGGGTACCCGACGCCGGCGTACGCCCATTTGCCGATCATCTTCACGATGAAGGGCGGGAAGATGAGCAAGCGGGAGAAGGACAAGGTCGTACGGGAGGCGGCCAAGGCCGTGCGGCTCGACCAGCGCCGGCTCATGGAAATGGCCGGGCTCGCGGATGCGGAAGCCTTCACCGCCTGGCAACAGGGTAAAACACAACTCGAAGCCGACAACCTGCGGCGGCTGGCAAACGCACTAGCTGTAACACTGCCCGAGATCGACATTCACGACTTTCGCGTCAGCGGCTATCTGCCCGAGGTGTTGGTGAATTTCATCGCCCTGCTGGGCTGGTCGGCCGGGGATGACCGCGAGAAATACACGCTGGAGGAACTGTGCGCGGCGTTCAGCATCGAGCGGGTGACCAAAAAAAACGCCCGCTTCGATCGCGAAAAGCTGCTGAGCTTCAACACCACTGCGTTGGCGGAAGCGCGTGCCGAACGGAAGCTGGCCGCGTTCCACGATTATCTCGGCGTCAATGAGCCGGGGCCGTTCTCAAATCTTGACGATGCACTCCTGACGCGGGTCATGGAGATGTGTGAGGGTTTCCGCACGTTTCCCGATCTCGAGCTCAAGTGCGGGAAGCTGTTCATCCCTGATGAAGCGGTGCAATACGATCCGAAAGCCGTCAAGAAATGGCTGCTCAAGGGCGAAAATCGTGGCCTGAAAGTGCTGACGGAGATGAGCCGGCGGCTGGCCGCGCTGGACGACTGGTCGGGGCCTGAGCTTGATAAACTGATCCGCGGTTACGCCGAGGAGCACGAGCTGGGGCTCGGGAAAGTGGCTCAGCCGCTGCGTGTGGCCGTGACCGGCACCACGATCAGCCCGCAAATCTTCGACACACTGGCGTTGCTGGGCAAAGAGCGAACCCTGACCCGGATCGGGCGGGCATTGGAAACGGTGACACCGCCCTCTGCCTAGTGCCGTGTTTCATCAATTGGTCGTCTATACACCTTGAAGAAGAGCCGCTGGTGTGCCACTGCTCTTGAGCAGTGTTTCTTAGTGATCTCGGTGCACTTGGCGAAGCTTGGCACTGCTCAAGAGCAGTGGCACACGCTTGGCACTGCTCAAGAGCAGTGGCACACACCCCGATCAATACTCAACCATCAGTACATGCGTAAAAAAGCACTGGAGGCTATAATACGCCGCACGGGTACTGATTGCAGCCGTAGCGAGTGGAGGCGCAGGGACGTGATTGCAATACAGAATAGTCGAAGACGCTGGTGCGAGAATCCTTTCCAACGCTGGTGCGAGAATCCTTTCTCGCACCGCCGATGGTGGCTGCTCGGTCTGGCGGGGCTCCTGCTGTTTCCGCTGCTGGGCGGCTGCAAGGGCGCCATTGCGGGAGAGTGGCACTTGGTGAAGGCCGTCCCGAATCGCGAGGTCTTCAGTATCGACAACGCCACGTTCAGCCGCGACGGCACCTTCTCCGCGACCACCACGATCGAAGGCCTGACCACCGACGAGAAAGGGACCTACGATTTCAACGGCTGGCAACTCAAGCTGCGGCCGCAGGCCGGCGGTCAGCGGACGTACTCGACCACGCGGAAGGTCGACCGCCTGGAGATCAGGGACGGCAAGCGCACGGTGGTGCTGAAGAAGGGCAAGAAGGGCCGGTAACATGACAGCGGAAACAGGCGGCGACACCGTCCGCTCTCGGGTCGTTTACTCGGGACGTGTCCAGGGAGTCTTCTTTCGCGCCACCGCCCGGGACCTCGCGCGGGGCCGCGCGGTCGTCGGATACGTGCGTAACCAGCCGGACGGCACCGTCGAGCTGGAGGCCGAAGGGGTCCGTGACGAAGTCGAAGCATTCCTGGCGGCGGTGGAGTCTCACTTCGCGGGCTACGTCACCGACGCCGCGCGAACGACGCTGCCGGCGCGCGGCGGCGAGTCCCGCTTCGAGATTCGCTACTGATCATCCGCGGCTAGAGCTGTTTCAAAAAACATCTGGCGTCCGGCGGGAGGGCGAGGCTCCTGCCGAGCCGCGGCTCACCAGGAGGTTCGCCCTCCCGCCGCAACGGATCATTTTTGAAACTGCTCTATTCATTGGTTTGCGGGAGCGTTTCGGCCTCGGTCTGGCGTTCTTCCTCGAAGCGGTCGCCGTGTTGTTGGCGATATTGATCCATGTCCTTCGGCTCGGGAAAGGCCTTGGCCAGGTCGAGGTCCCAGGCCTCGCACTCGGCCTGCAAGGCGGGCAGGACCTGATCGTAGACGCGCCACTTGAGATGCAACGGAACCGCCCGCCAGAGGCGCACTTTCTTGATAGCCTGGAACTGGACGACGGAGGGCATCTCCAACCAGCGGCGAAGAGTGTCGGTCTGGATGTCGATGAACGGCTTCAAGCTGATGCGATCTTCCATCCGCCGGCCGGTGTTCTTGTCTTTCATGAATTCGGTACGCAATTCGCGCGCCCGCTTGACGATGTGGGCATAGCGGGTGACGTCTCCGCCGGCGAGTTCGCTGTAGGCGTTGTACATCAGGCCGTCGAGGGCGAGTCGGGACTCCCGGAGACCGGGGTTATCCATCATGTACCGGAAGTCATCCATGACGTAGTCGTCCAGGGTCTTATTGAAGACCGGGTTCGGCTCGCCGCCGGCGTTGGTGCGGTAGGCGTTTTGCAGGTAGCTGTAGTAGTGCCCGGCCTCGGCTTCGCGGCCGGAAAGGTAGAGCAACCGGATGGCTTCGTTGAGGAAGTTGATGTGTCCGGTGCGGAAGGTGTTCCCGGCCTCGCCCCGGTCGCCGCCCTTGGGGTCGAAGAGCGGCCCGTACTTGAGGTAGGCCTGATGCATGGGTTCGATGAAGTTCAGGTCGCGGCCGACGTTGAGATAGGAGAGGTGGATGGCCTCCGGGTTGGGCTCGAAGATGATGCGGTTCCGCAAGAGGAGATTGCGGAGGCTGAAGAACATGATCCGGGCGGTGTTGGTTTTGTCGTTGCCGAACTCGTTGATGGTCTCCTGAGCGGAAACCAGCCCCCGGGTCACCCAGTACAGACTTTGGGAATCGGGGACCCGCCAATCGACCGGGCCGAAGTCCTCGATCACGCGCATCATGTGCGCTGTTTCGAGCTTGTAGACATTTGACAGCACCTTGCGCTGCAACCAGCGCACGAGTGCCTCGCCGGCCGGGTTGCCGGCCCGCACGCCGAGGATTGCGTCGATCTGTTCTCCCGGCCCGGGAGCCCGCGGCTCGGCGTCGGGATCGCGGCGGGCGACGCGGTCGAGGGTGCCGGTCGGCTCCTTGAGCTTGCGATAGGGGGCGAAGAAAGTGAAGGCCAAACCGCCGGAACGCCAGTAGGCGTCCTCGCTGAGCGTGTCGTCGCTGAGAATGATTCCCAGCTTCCGCAATTCGGCGACCATCCGACGCGCCTCGGGATGCTCGGCGTAAACCTCGGCCAGCTTCTCGGGAGCCGCGTCGATCCGGCGGATACGCTCCAAAGCTGCTTGTTGAGCGAGTTCGAACGCCGCATCCTTACGGGCCTCGCCCGTCCCGGTGACCTCGTCGAGGCTGCGGATGCGGTATTCCTCCCAGCGCAGCTTGGCATGATCCTGCCGCTTCTTTTCGTTCTGGACAAAAGTTTTGCGAGCGGCTGCCATGAAAGTGCCGAAGTCGGCTTCCGCGGTCAATTCGTCGGCCAGGGTTTCAAGATCGACCCCGGAGAGGGGTTGGGGCGGCGGGCCGAGCAGCAAGTGCATACGCCAAGCCCAATTGCACTTGTAGGTGTAGTGGAATTCGTCGGTGACTTCGCCCATTTTGTTGTTAAAGGTCCAGGCGAGTTGTTTGTAGAGGTTGACCGCGCGGGGGTTGAAGGGAATACCCTGGTCGCGGATCAGCTTGACGCCGTTGTAGACCCAGTTCCAGCGTTCCTCCGGGGTGTAGGTGGTGACGGAGATGTTCCAGGACATGTTCCAGGCGGCGTACTCCCAGACGAGCGGGAAGTGCGGCTGGAGCGCACAGATCCACTTGTGCAACTGCATGGCGTCGTAAAAGCGGCCCTGGTTCTTATACTCCTCGGCGCGGATAAAGGCGATGTCGGTAATCAGCCCGCGAAAGGCACCGAAGGCCTGGATCAGGAAGGCGAACTCCGGCGGCGCGTTTTCGTGCGGGGATTCGGCCCCCATGATGTTAAGCTCTTTACGCCCCTCGTTGATGCTCGGTATGCGCGTCGCCGCCGCGCCCACGAACCCCGCGCAACACAGCAAGGCGATGAGTTGTACAGTTCTCGGCCGCGACATGTCGGAACTCCGTAATTAGCGGTCAGCAATTAGCTATCAGCGGTCAGCATTCAGCAATCAGCGGCTAAAGCAATTTCAGAAAAAGTCCGTCGCCATGGGAGGGCGAGCCTCCCGGCGAGCCGCGGCT
>JAGMDK010000281.1 GCA_023128695.1 Phycisphaerae bacterium | reverse complement strand
GGAGCCTCGCCCTCCCGACTAACGCCAGATGTTTTCTGAAACGGCACTAGCAATCAACAGTTGTACTTTGAAGTCCAAAATTGCCAATCCGCAATCGTCAATCGTCAATCCGCAATCGTCAATCCTCTAGACTTGCACCTGAGCCACCTCGCGGGTTTTGAAAATCAGCCAGCCGGGGGCTAGCAGGAGCAGTCCGCCGTAAACGAAAGTATGCAATGCGCAGCGTCCCAATAAGGAATACGAGATATATTCGCCGTCGACCAGGTAGCGGGCCCCGTTGTATTGACTGAAGTCGGGGAAGGCGAATTTCATGATAGGTACGAGGAATCTGCGGATGGTTGGTCCCAAGGTGCCGTAGGGGTCGTACTCGGGCATCAGTTCGAGGTCGTCGCCGATGGATTCGAGCCAGAAGGGCAGTCCGATGCAAAGGAGATAGAACGCGGCGGTGCAGAGGCACGCGACGGGGAAGGAAACGAAGACGCTGAAGAAGACGCCGATGGCGCTGAGCAGCGCGAGCCGCAGGAGGATGATGAGCAGGGCCCGCACGTAGTTAGTCTCGAAGGAACCGACTTCGTAGAGGATCTGGAGGCTGTCTTTGGCGTCAAAGAGGAGGGTGGTGCGCAGTTTGGGATCGGGCGGGTTGATGACCATTAAGTCGGCCCGGCCGTTCTTGATCTTCGGCCCGAGGTGGGCCAGAAACTGGTGCGTGTCGGTGGAGCGCTCGCGGAGATACTTGGGCGGCTCGGGGCGGGGGTACTCGCTGTCGGGGTCGCAAAAGGCAAAGCCGACCGTCAAGCGTTCATCGAACGGAACAGGCTGGCCGATCAGCCGATAACGCACCTGAAAAACCGTGTCTTCACGCTTCGGCGGCAGCAGGTTTTCGAAGCGGTAGATGCGATATTCGTTATTCGGAATCGCACGCCAGCGCTTGAGGTGGAACTGATACCGATCGGCGATCGCGGAGAACCTCTGCTGCTCGTCGATCTCTCCGGTCGCCAAAAGCCTTTGGACGTCTGCCGCCGCCGCCTCGGCGATTTGGGCCTTCGGGATCACCGGCTTGGCGGCGGTCCGCGCGGTCCAGACGACGTCGCGGATCATCCCGCGGTCGCGCTCGTTGACCGCGGGCCGGCTATGAACGAAGTAGGCCAGGCCGTAGATCGCGCCGCCGCACAGGGCCACGATCAGTACGTTGAGCAGGTTCACGCCCAGCCACTTGCCGAGCAGGATTTGGAAGCGCGAGACCGGCTTGGTGACCACCAGATGCAGCGAGCATTCCTTGAATTCGTTCGAGAGCGTGGCGCAGGAAAAGAAGATGGTCGCCAGGCTCATGAACAGGCCGAGTGCCCCGAGGGAATAGGCCAGGAAGTTTTGCAAACGACCGGCCAGGGTTCCATCGCCGCGCAGGGTAAATGGCAACAGCAAGACCAGAAAGACGAGCACGATCAGGAAGACCAGCACGATCTTCATGCGGATGCCTTCCCGAAACGTGAGCCAGGCAATGGCGAATACACGCCGCATTACTTGTCCTTCAGCACTCAGCTTTCAGCGGTCAGCACTCAGCTATCAGCTTTCAGCGGTCAGCACTCAGCTATCATCTCTAACCGGCCGCTACATTCTTGTGTGGCA
>JAGMDK010000280.1 GCA_023128695.1 Phycisphaerae bacterium | reverse complement strand
ACCCGAAAGCCAAAGCGTGACGATGTACTAGTGGTGTGCATATATAAGGAATGAAGTTTGGCCGGGTTCCTCAAGCGGGCGGTCCTCCAGGGATTCAAGAGCTTCGCCGATCGGACCGAATTCGAGTTCGGCGCGGGGATCACGACCGTTGTCGGCCCCAACGGCTGTGGCAAGAGCAACATTCTCGACGCCGTCCGCTGGGTGCTGGGTGAACAATCCGCCCGGAGCCTGCGCGGGGACCGGATGGCGGATGTGATCTTCGCCGGCTCCCGCTCACGCCAGCCCGCCAACTTCGCCGAGGTGCAACTCGTCTTCGACAACAATGCCGGCATCCTCCGCAGCGATCAGACGGAGGTCGCCGTCGGCCGCGTCCTCTATCGCAACGGCGACAGCGCGTACCGCCTGAACGGAAAGGCCTGTCGGCTGAAGGACATTCGTGAACTGCTGCTCGACACGGGCGTCGGGGTGGATGCCTACAGCGTGATCGAGCAGGGCCGGGTCGACCTGCTCTTGCAAGCGAGCCCGCTCCAGCGGCGCGAGATTTTTGAAGAGGCGGCCGGCATCAGTCGCTACAAGCTCCGCCGCGTCGAGGCCCAGCGCAAGCTCGAACGGACGCAGAACAACCTGCTGCGGCTGAAAGACATCATTGAGGAATTGGAGAGGCGGCTGCGGAGCGTGCGTCTGGCGGCGGGCAAGGCGCGGAACTTCCAACAGTATGACAGCCGGCTGCGTGAACTGCGGGCCTCGTTCAGCCTGGCTGAATATCACGAGCACGAACAGAGCCGCTTGCGCGAGCAACAAGAGGCGGACGAATTGTCGGCGGCGTTGCAGGAAGAGCGGGCCCGGCTGGCCGCCGAGGACGCCACTGTCGGCGAATTGGGACAAGCGCTGCAAACGCAGGACGAGAAGATCCAGGCCGCCGACGCGGAACTGCTTGAGCTGCAAACCGCCTTGAGCGCGCTCGGCGAGCGCATCGCCCAGGGCCGGCGGCGTCTGGAAGACCTGGCGGTGACGCGTGACCGTCGCCGTACGCAGGCCGCCGATCTGGCCGAGCGCCTCCAGAGCTTGCAGGAACGCGTCACGGCTGAGCAGGCGGCCATGCAAGACCTCGTAGTGGCCGAAGAGCAGAGCACCGGCCGCATCGCCGAGATGCAGGCCCGGCGGGTGGAGGCCGAAAAGCGTACGGAACAGTTACGCGAAACGCTGGAACGCGAGCGGGTGGCCGCGTTCGACGCCGTTCGGCGGGCGTCATTGCTCCAAAACGAACAGGCGAACCTGGAGCAGCAGCAGAGCCGGCTGGCGGCGCAGGTGGAACGTCTGACGACCCGGCTGCGGGAAATCGAGCAGGAAATTGAGCAGCTCGCGACCCGCTGTACCAAACTGACGCAGCGCGCCGCCGAACTCGATCAACAAGCGGCGGAACTGGCCGAAGGGCTGCGACAAGATGAAGCGCGGATTAAGACGCTGGAGGAAGAGGCGGCCCAATTGGATCAGGAGATCGGTGCCGCCAAGGAGAACCGCAGCGCGGTGATGTCGCGGCTGGCGCTGCTGGAAGACATGGAGCGGCGGCTGGAGGGGGTCGCTCAGGGCACGCGGGCGGTGCTGGCCTGGCGCGACGAGGGGGCGGAGTCCGGTACCGTCGTGGGCTTGGTAGCAGACCTGCTGCGTATCGACGATCCCCGCGTGGCGACCCTCCAAGCAGTGCTGTCCATGTTTGAGGATCACGTGGTCGTCCATGACACGGCCGCCTTTTTCGAGGAATTGTCACGCCACGGAGAGTTGCCGGGGCCGGTTCGCGTGCTGGCCCTGGATCGCTTGCTCGCGCGGCCGATCGCGACCGGGTATGAGAGCACGCCGGGGTTTGTCGCCCGGGCCTCCGACTGGGTGGCGTGTGAGCCGGAATTCCGCCCGCTGGCCGAGCATCTGCTGGGGCGCACGATCATAGTGGATACGGTCGAACGGGCTCTCCGACTCGCCGCCGAGTCACTGGCCGGCTACGTCTTCGTTACGCTCGACGGCTGGACGGTACACGGCGACGGGCGGCTGACGCACGGTGCCGCGGCCACCGTCGCCGGCTTGATCAGCCGCAAGGCCGAGATTCGTCAACTGGGGGTCGAGCTCGAGGAGGTCGAGACGCGGCTCGTTACGATCACCCGGCGGCGGATGGAAGTGGACGAAGCGAGCTCTGACTTGCAACTGCGCAGACAGGGGACCATGCAGCGGATCGCCACCGTGCAGCGGGAGCACGCCGAGCTGCGCGGCGAACTGACGCGGGCGAACGACGAGCGCCGGCGGCTCGAGCGCGAAAGAGCGTTGACCGGCGGCGACCTGGAGACCCAGCGGCGTGCGCTGGACGAACTAACCGAGCAGCGGCGCAAATTGATCGACGAGAGCGAAGCCGTCGCTGAGGCGCAGCGCACGCACGAAACCCAGGTCACGGCGCTGGCGCGCGAACTGGAGGAATTTGAAGCCGCGCTCGAGCAGATGGGCAAAGAATATACCGCGGCCCTGGTTGAAAAAGGGCGGGCGGCGGAGAAGCGGGCCGCCGGCGAAGAAACCCTGGAGGAGCTGCGCGCCCGTTGTGAGACTCTCCAGCGCGAGGAGGACCAGGCCCGCCGTGAAGCGGAAGAGGCAGTACGGGAAATCGACGCGGCCGAACAGGAACTCCGGCAAGCCCGTGAGCAGCAGGCGGAGCAGAACACGGAATGCGAGCGGCGGCAACAGGAAGTCTTACGGCTGCGCGACGAGCGTCAGGAGCTACGGCAACGGCTCGAAGAGTGCGGGACCCGGAGCCGGGAAGTGCAGCGTCGCATCGAGGCCGGTGAATCCGTGCTGCATGAGAAGCAAGTTGCATTGCGTGAAACCGAGGTGCGCCGGGAAGGGCTGGTGGCGCGGGTGCGCGAAGATTTGGGGCTGGACCTGGAAAAAAAATACGCGACGTACGAGCATAGCGAGCAGGATTGGGAAGCGATTAAAGCCGAGATCGAAGAGCTGCGCGGGAAGATCTCGCGGCTGGGCAATGTGAATCTGGATGCCATCACGGAATTGGAAGAACTGACGCCGCGTTACGAGCATCTCATGTCGCAGCAGGCAGATCTGGTCAGCGCGATCGAGCGTTTGGAAGCGCTGATCGTCGAGCTCGATGCGGAATCGCGAACGCGTTTTTCGCGGACATTCGAGCAGGTGCGCGACAATTTCCAGGAAATGTTTCGCAAATTATTCGGGGGTGGGAAGGCCGACATCATTCTGGAAGAGCCGGACGATCCGTTGGAGTGCGGCATCGAGATTATCGCGCGCCCGCCGGGAAAAGAGCCGCAATCGATCTCACTTTTGTCGGGCGGCGAGAAGACGTTGACGGCGGTGGCGCTGCTGTTGGCGGTCTTCAAGAGCCGGCCGTCGCCGTTTGCAATTTTAGATGAAGTCGATGCAGCCCTTGATGAATCGAACACGGAACGTTTCAATAACGTGCTGCAAGAGTTCTTGTCGCATTCGCAGTTCGTGGTTATCACGCACAGCAAGAGGACGATGGCTAGTGCGGATGTGCTTTACGGGATAACGATGGAGGAGCCGGGCGTGAGCAAACGCGTCAGCGTCCGGTTTGAGGATCGTGTACAAGCGCCCTATGTGGCGTGATTGTTTTCTGGTTTCTTTATGTGAGGTTGCGCCATGGCTAAGAAGAAAGCAACGAAGAAGAAGGTCAAGAGGAAGGTCGCGAAGAAGAAGGTGACCAAGAAGAAGGTCGCCAAGAAGAAGGTCGCGCGGAAGAAGGTGACCAAGAAGAAGGTCGCAAAGAAGAAGACCGCCAAGAAGAAGGTCGCAAAAAAGAAAGTCGCCAAGAAGAAGACCGCCAAGAAGAAAACCGCGAAAAGGCGGATCGGCTAAGGTCGGGCGGCGAACCCAAGGTGACGAGTCCGGCGGTTGACTCGTCTGTGGGGCATGCGCAACCCACGGCCTCCCCGCCGAGGTGTTGCGCGTGCCCTTTCTCTTTCCTCAGCGGTCAGCGTTCAGCGCTCAGCGAGCTGCTCACAGAGCACCGGCCCCCGACCAGCAATCCGCAATCGTCAATCGCCGAGGGGGGGGGATCTGGCAAATAAATCTGAAAAAAAGTGTCACCTCGCCGCTGGGTGTGCGTCATTTGCGTGGGTAACCTGTCATTCCGAGCTTTCACCGGCGGTGTGCCACTGCTCTTGAGCAGTGGCACACAATGGCCTCGGTCGCGCGTCTGAGCTAGATTCCTCCGCGCGTCCGCCCCAGGCGGACGCGGTCGGAATGACATACGGGAGTTACCCACTTTGCTGATGCTCACCCCTCGCCGCTTGGTTTTCGTTTCCGTGATTGGCCGCCCGAGGCGCTATCGTTACAATGAACAAGGAATGTCCACCTTGCGGTCAGGCGGACCGATGAATTTCGTGAGAAGAGAGAGGAGCCCCCATGTTCACCCGCGGAAGACTCGTGTCACTTTGTTTGTCAGTGCTTTTCAGCGTCGCGTTGCTGCTTGGCGTCCCCGCCGCCTTGGCACAAGAGGCCATCATTATCGATCACAACTGCACGGATTTGAGCCAGGTCCCGGCTTACTGGATCGACCAGGCCAAGCTGCTGACGATCCACTACGCGCACACCTCGCACGGCAGCCAGGTTAACAGCGGCGCCGAATTGCTGGAAACCATCGACCCGTTCTACAGCTTCGCCCGGCGGGCCAGCGGTACGGAAGGGCTCCCCCCCATCGAGGACCCGCCCGCTCTCCGAATGTACGACGGCAACCCGCCGGAGACTTACATTCAGCCGAACGACTACTGGGAGGGCACCAGCGGCCAGGACCGCACGCGGGCCGTGGCGGACACCGGGCACTACAACTACTCGATGTGGTCCTGGTGCGGGCAGGTCTCGGGGGCCGATCAAGCATATATCCAATACTACCTCGACACCATGACCCAGTTCGAGACCGAATACCCAGCTATGCGCTTCATCCTCATGACCGGCCACACCGACGGGAGCGGCGAGGCGGGAAACCTCAACGTGCGCAACAACCAGATCCGCGCCTACGCCCTGGCCAACAACAAGGTCCTGTTCGATTTCGCCGACATCGAGAGCTGGGATCCCGACGGGAACTACTTCCTCGATCTCGGCTGTACCGACAACGGCGACTACAACGGCGGGAACTGGTGCTTCGAGTGGTGCACGGCTAATCCGGGCAGTGACTTGTGTGTGTATTGCGACTGTGCCCATTCGCATAAGCTGATCTGCAACCTCAAGGGCCGCGCGTTCTGGTGGATGATGGCCCGCCTGGCCGGCTGGCCCGGACCGGACACGCCGCCCGAGTGCCTCGGCGACAGCAATTGCGACAACCAGATCACCTGGCGCGACATCGATTACTTCGTCGCCGCCATGAACGACAACGTGTCGGCGTGGTACGATATGTTCCTCCCCGGCACGCCCACCTGCTCCTTCACGAACAACGACGTGAACGAAGACGGGACGGTATCCTGGAGGGATATAGACCCGTTCGTAAACGTGATGAATACAACCTGCCCGTAGAGGCGATCCCCATTACCACCCTTTTTCACCACCCCCCTTTCCGAACGTACGGGTTCCGCCGGGCGGTGGCGCCGTTGATGCGTGCGGCTCGGAGTGAGCGGGCCAGTTCGATCCCCATCGCGCACACGTCCGGGGCGTCGTCGTGCTTGGCCTTCGGAAAGTGCAGAAACTGAGTTTCGATCTCCGGGTCAAGCGCCGGCGGCAGGCGGAACGTGCCGTTTTCATAGAAGGGCGAACTGCCCTCGAGGCGGGCCCGCTTGTTCGTGATCGTCTGAATCGCCACGATCGGCATGTACAACCCGAGCCGGCGGCTTTCCTCTTCGAGAATCTCCTTGAGCGCCACCTGGTACGCGACCGTCTCGATCCCGATCTTGAGCGGCCGCCATTCCTTGAACGCCGCGATGATGCGTTTGACCTGCTCGACGATGCCGATGCGCTCGATGGTCAGGCGGCGGGTGTAGATGATGCCGGAGCCGGTGTCGACGCTGCCGATCCAGAGCGCGAAGTAGTCGCCGCCGGTGGTCCCGGTGGCCGGATCGACGGCCATGAACGTGAGCAGCCGTTCTTCGACGAGTTCGCTCGGATCATAGCTCCGGAGCCATTCGGGGCGGAAGACCCGGATGGAATCGTCGATGGGGTTGGCCTGATACTCCTGCTCGAAGGCCAGGGTGCCGATGCGTTCGCGCTCGATGTCCAGCCGTTCGACCGGCCAGCGCGCCGGCCACAACGCCACCCGGCGGTAATCACCGTCCGGCCCGCGTTCGGCTTCGAGCGCCCGATACACTTGGTAATCCCAGCGCGGAAAGCGCGTCTTGTCGCGGAGGTTCGCCAGCAGGGAGTCGTAATGAATGAGCGACCCCAGGGCCAGCAATTGCCCGTCGGGCGCCAGGGCCGGCATTACTACTCGCCGCAGCCAGTGTTCCAGTTTCCGCCGACCTTCCGGCGATTCGACCAATTCGTCCTTCTCGATGTCGTCGCAGATGATCAGGTCGGGACGATGCGGTCCGACGCGCATCCCGCGGAACCCGGCCCCGGTGCCCTTGGCCTGGACGGTGATGCCGGTGCAGGTCGTGAACTTCGTCTGTGACCACGAGCCGCGGGTCCGCCGCCGGGTTGTTTTTTTCGTTTTCTTCCGACCGGCACTATTGGCACCTTTGCCCGTTCGTTTCTCAGCCTCCGTATCTTCTCCGGCACACAAGTCTCCGTAATTCTCGATAATCCTCTCGTTGGATTCCAACTCATTGCGGATATCGCGGACGAATTGCGTGGCCAGCGAGGTTTCATGCGTGATAATGACGATGTTCTGACGCCGCCGCTCGCAGATACACCACAGCGGGTACGCGAAGGCGGCACAGGTACTCTTGGCGTGGCCGCGCGGAGCGACGCGGGCCACGAGACGCTTGTCGGCGTCTTCGAGCACGCGCATCAGCTCGCTGTGGAAACGGCAAGGTTCGTCACTGAAGTACTCGGGCAGGAACTTCGTGGCCCATTTGAGCGAGGCGGGTATCGTTGGCGGTGCTGGACGTTGGGTCTTTTTCGCCATACTGCATCCCACGAGGTACAGGGGCAGGCCGCGCCTGGCACGGTCCACGGCGCCGGTCCCCCAAGAGAAAAGCTAGCCCGGATTCGGGGAGAAGCGAATCGCGCCGCGGCGTTTGTCGCCGGCTGTCAGCGGCACGTGGATTTCCTTACAGCTTTCTTTGGCGAGCGGGGCGGCAAACAGACGCTGAGTATTAGAGGCTGTATTGAAAGGCCCATTAAAAAAATGAAAACTCCGGCGGCAGTCACGTAAGCTCTGCTTGAACAGGCGCTTATATGATATGCGGCCCTCAAGAAAGTCGTGATTATTATCTTCTCCGGGGTTTATTTCGCTCGCAAAATCGGTATGATATTGGTTGATGTCGGGGAAGGTGGTGTCGGCGAGGACGACGCGCCCCAATTGGACTGGAGTGTTTAGGTCGGCGGAAAATCTTCTCCGGGGCTATTGTAAAAAAGCCATTTTTGGTTCACAGTAAGATGTGCTATAATGAGTGAACCAGAATGTGCCGAGTCACTTTTGACGGTAATCTGTCTCTGACGAATCAAATTCAAAGGGAGAAAGACATGCGAGCACGTGTTCTCATTACCACCATGGCAGTTCTAGCGCTGTCGGTCGGCGCTTCGGCGGATCCCACCGCAACGCTCACGTTGACGTCCACTCAGAGCGGAGAGACGGTCGCGCCCAGTGACCCGATCGACTGGGCGGTCTATGTCGAGGCCTCTACCGGCGACAATTTCGGCTTGGCGCTGATTTGCTGCGATCTGGTGCAGGACGCGGGCAATCCGGCCATGTTCGATATCCCGCCGGGCGATGCTCTCAGCATCGCGGACCCCATGGACAAGTTCAACCGGCCGGCGGGCATCAGTAACCCCGGCGAAGGTGGAGAACCCAGCGGCTACATCGGCGTCCAACGCGGCGACGCCGGCAGCATGAATCTCATCCAGCTCGGCGGCGCCCAGAACACCTTCGGCGCGGCCGGCACCACGATGGGCCAGGTCTTCGACTACAACCCGCTCGTCGGCCAGTCCGGTCCGCAGTTGGTGCTCTCGGGTTTGTTCAACGCGCCCGCTACGGACGGCGTGTACACCTTCCGCCTGGAGAACGGCATCGCTAACGTGCTGGACGCCAACGACCCGCCGAACTTCACTCCGGTGAGCCCCGCCACGGTGGATGTCTCTGGGGCATCATTTACCTTTACGGTTGGGCCGTCGATCTGTCTCGGTGACAGTAACTGCGACGATGAGATCAATTGGCGTGACATCGACTACTTCGTGGCGGCCCAGAACGACAACCAGGCGGCTTGGGAAGCGATGTTCCTGCCGGGTACCCCGACGTGCTCGTTCTGGAACAACGATGTGAACGGAGACGGGACCGCCAATTGGCGCGACATCGATCCGTTCGTGGCGGTGATGAACACGACCTGTCCGTAATGACCGGCCCGGTGTCGGCAACTGACTATTGGTAGAACATCTCAGCAGGCCGGCGAATTGTCTCGCCGGCCTGTTGGCTTAACAGTTCGCCGCGGAAGTCCGTGCCGCTTTTGGAAAATGTAGCGGTCGGGCTCTGTCCCGGCCGTAAAACGCTGGGAAAACGCCCGTGCGTAACGACGTCCGGGACGGAGCCCGGACGCTACGCGACTTTTGCGACGGACTCCTAAGTACCTGCGCTGGTTTGTGAGGTGGAAAGGATGCATGGCGGCGACCCACTCGGCAAACGGATGGGGGGATATCTCGCGCTGTTGGGGTTGCTCGCGGCGGGGGCTCTGGCGCAGCCGACGCCGCCCGTGCGGGTTTG
Source organism: Phycisphaerae bacterium (assembly GCA_023128695.1). Lineage (GTDB taxonomy): Bacteria > Planctomycetota > Phycisphaerae > UBA1845 > Fen-1342 > JAGMDK01. The sequence continues at coordinate 16,966 of JAGMDK010000280.1, read as the reverse complement.
CGCCGAATGGGAGCCGGCGCTGGGCACGTTGATTAGTTGGCCGCTGGGGATTCCACAGGGATTGGTGGTCGAACTCGCCGAAGACGACCTGCTCTACGTGCTGGTGACCGGGCAGTCCGCGGAGAACCAGGCCCGCGACACGTTCAATTCCTGGGGCATCGATCCGGCCCACGTCGAGTACATCCACACGAGTGTCGAGACGCACTGGCCGCGCGACTGGGGCCCGCACCAGATTTTCGACGGCAACGGCCAATGGTGCATCGTCGATCCGATCTTCGAGGGCTACCCCTGGGTGGACACACCCTGCGTGCCGATCACCTCGCCCGGCGGCCACAACGGCGACGACGCGGTCAACATCGACGTGGCCGCCTATTTCGGCGCCCCGCTGGTAACATTCCCGGCGTACCTCACCGGCGGCAACTTCCTGGTCGACGGCCATCACGCCGCCTTCTCGACCTGCGTGATGGTCGGCGAGAACAACCAGTTGTGGACCGAGGCCGAATTCCGGCAGCACGCCGCGGATTATCTGGGCGTCACCGACTACCACATCGTGAACAACACCGAGAACCACGGCATCCAACACATCGATTGCTGGTTCAAGCCGCTCGACGAGGAAACGCTGCTGGTCAAGCGACCGCCGGTGGGGCACGAGGAATACGATCGCATCGAGCAGAATCTCCTGCAATTGCAGGCCGCGACGAACGTCTACGGGCGGCCGTACCGGATCGTCCGCATCGATTGCCCCCCGTATGACGGATACAACGTCGCCGCGTACACGAACTCGCTGATTTTGAACAAGAAGGTGTTCGTGCCGTTGTTCAATATACCTGGCGACGCGCAGGCGATTGCGACGTTCGAGCAGGCCCTGCCGGGCTATGAGGTGATCGGCTTTCCGTGGGGCAGTTGGTATTACTACGACGCGCTGCACTGCCGCACGCGGGCGATCTTCGATCCGCAGATGTTGCGGATGACGCATCGACGGTTGGATGAGGAGGTCTCGCCGGCCGCGGAGCATGAGGTCGAGGCTTTCATCGATGACCGCAGCGAGGCGGGACTGATCGCGGATGAATTGCGTGTCTATTGGCGTGTCGCGGGCGTTCCAGAGTGGGCTTGGGATCATTTGACGCCGACCGGCCAGCCGGACATGTACGCCGGCGCGATCCCTGGTCAGCCGGTGGGAACCGTGGTCGAGTATTACGTTGCGGCGGCGGATTACTCGGGCCGGGCGGAAACGTTGCCGCGGACGGCGCCGGACGGTTTCCACAGCTTCGCCATCATCGACCCCGGACTCACCATCGAGGTCGCTGATCCGCCGACCTTACTTGAGCCGTGGACCCTGACGACCTTTGACACCACGATCGATCCCGGCGACGAGAGTCTCGTGCCGGACACCGCTCTATTGCACTGGCGTTATGACGGCGGAACGTTCCACACGGCCCCGCTCACGCTGCTTGGAGGCGATCAATACCAGGCCACGCTCCCGCGGGCGCTATGCGAAGACGTGCCGGAGTTTTACGTCTCCGCCGAGGGCAGCAACAGCGGCGTCAAGACCGCGCCGCCCGGCGCGCCGGCGGTATTATTCACGGCCCAAGTCGGACAACTGGAACAGGCGATCGTCTTCAGTGAGCGTTTTGAAGGCGGCCTACCCGGCGATTGGAGCGCGAGCGGATTCTGGCACGTCACCGAGGCCTGCGAAATTTCGCCGCCGTGCGATGGCAACTATTGGGCATATTACGGACAAGACGGCACATGCAACTATGACAACGGCGCGACCAACAGCGGCGTGTTGACATCACCGCCGATCACTGTGCCGACAATCCCGCCCGGCGGAGAGGTGCTGCTGAGCTACTGCTCGCATCTGGAGACCGAGGACGAACCCGGCTACGACATTGTCGGACTCTATGTGAATGACGTGCTGGTGGACACGCCGGATGAATCAGCGGCCTGGGGTTACCGGACAGTGGATTTGACGAGCTTCGCGGGTCAGACTGTCATTTTAGAATGGCATTTCGACACGATCGACGACTATTATAATGATTATCACGGCTGGCAGGTTGACGCCGTCCTCCTCACCGCCAGCGAAATCGTGTGCGACTTCACGCCGTCGATCTGTCGCGGCGATAGCAACTGCGACGGCGGGATTAGCTGGCGTGACATCGACTATTTTGTCGCCGGCATGAACGACAACGAGTCGGCCTGGGAGGCCATGTTCCTGCCCGGCTATCCGAGTTGCACCTTCGCGAACCTCGATGTGAACGAAGACGGAACCGTCTCGTGGCGGGATATCGATCCGCTCGTGGCGGCCATGAATACGACGTGCCCCTAAGGAGTTGCACCATGAGACTTTTTGTATCGATTGTTGTTGCCGCGTGCCTGTTAACCGCTGCTGCTTCAGCAGAGACGCTAAGACACGTTCGGATCGAGGCTGAAAACCCCGCCGCTCTGGCCGTGGAGCTAGACCGGGCCGGTTACGACGTGTTGATGGGTTCGGTGACCGCGAACTCGCTGGAGTTGATCGTATCGACTCTATCGCTGGATCGGCTCAAGGCCCTGGGATATGAGCCGGAAATCCTCGCCGTCGGTCGGCCTCTGCGGGATATCCAAGCAGAGTGGCAGGCGGCCGGCGACGACGTGCCGCCCGGCTATCCGGATCTAGCCACGATTTACGCCGACATGACCGCGGCCGCGACGAACTATCCCTCCATCTGCCAGATGGTGGACGTGACGGTCACGTACAACCGCCCGGAAACCTACGAAAACAGGCATTTGTACGCCGTCAAGATTTCCGACAACGTCACGCAGGAAGAGGACGAGCCGGCAATTTTGCTGGTGAGCTGTCACCACGCGCGCGAGATTTCCACGCCGACCATTGCCATGTATGCCATCGAGCAACTGACGACGCAGTACGGCATCGATCCGCAGATCACTGCCGCCGTGGACAACAACGAGATCTGGATCGCCCCGATGTGGAATCCGGACGGCTATAACCACGTCTATGAAGTCGACAACATGTGGCGGAAGAACCGGCGAGTGTTCGCGACCGGCATAGGAGTCGATCAGAACCGTAACTATCCGTTTGGCTGGTACACCGCTTGCTCGGGCAGCACCGATCCGAGTTCGGACACGTATAAGGGTCCCTCGCCCGCCTCGGAGGCCGAGACGCAAACGATGATCACGTGGAGCGAGGATCAGCACTTCGCCAAGATTCTTGATTATCACTCCTACGGCCAAGAGGCCCTGCACGGGTATGCCTGTCTGACGCATCCGTTCGACACGTACCTGCAACAGGAAGCGACGGCACTGTCGAACGCGTGCGGGTACGGCGGCTCCATCCGGCCGCCGAGCGCCGACGGCGAACACTACCAGTGGCAACTCGGCACGATGGGGGCGCATTCGAATCTGGTCGAGACACACACGACTTTCGCCCCGAGCTACTCCAGCGCACTGAGCGAGGCCGCTCAGGTCTGGCTCGGCATCCTGTGGATGATCGAGCGCCCGATCACTCTCTGGGGCCATGTCACCGACGCGGTCAGCGGTGAGCCCGTTGAGGCCTCGATCGAGTTGACGAACGTCTCGTTCCCCAACGGCGAGACGAACGCCAGCTTCGGCCCCTTCGGGCGCTATCACGCTTTCATGCCGACCGGCACGTATGACCTCGCGTTCGCGGCCGACGGTTATGACCCGCTGACGATCACCGGAGTCGCCGTCAACCCGGCCACGGCCACGCAACTCGACGTCGCCATGAGCCCGCCGCCGCAACTCACGTTCCCCAACGGCGGCGAGACGCTGACGGTGAACGTGCCGGCGACGGTGACCTGGACCGGCAGTCCGACGTTGCAGTTCCATGTGCAACAGACCTCGAACCACGGCGACTTCGGCTACGTCCTCGACAGCTTTGAGCGGCCGGAGATCGGTTCCGCTTATACGACCGGCGGAGCGGCGCCGTGGGACATCTCCTACGTCTCGCCGCTGGTCGGCACGCGCTCGGCCCGCTCGGGGGACATCTCGCACAATGAGGTTTCGTGGATGACGCGGACAGTGGCCGGCGGCGACGTGAGCTTCTGGTACCGCGTCAGCAGCGAGGAGAACGGTGACTACTTCAACTTTTACGTCAATGGGGACCAAGAGGTGCACGTCTCGGGTCAGACCGGCTGGACGAATTACTCGACCACGCTAGCGGCCGGCAACTATGAGCTGAAGTGGGAATACGCCAAGAATGCCACGTCGTCCGCCGGCAGCGACTCGGCCTGGATCGATTACCTGGAAATGGTGGCGGACCAGACGGTGTGGACAGATATTGTGGCACTGACTGATCCGGGCGCGACATCGGCTCCCTGGACGCCGACCGAACTGAGTGAGGATTGCAAGGTTCGCATTCGCTCCTATTACGCCGCCGGGTACTACGGCGCGTGGGGCGAGAGCGCGGACACGTTCACGGTCGCGGAAGGACCGGCGGTCTGCCGCGGGGACGCCAACTGCGACGCGGAGATCAGTTGGCGCGACATCGACTTCTTCGTCGCGGGCATGAACGACAATCAGGCGGCGTGGGAGGAGATGTTCCTGCCCGGCTCGCCGGCCTGTTCATTTACCAACCTCGACGTGAACATTGATGGGACCGTTTCCTGGCGTGATATCGATCCATTCGTGGAGGTGATGAATACGACGTGTCCGTAAGCTAGTGCTTTGCTACACTTGATTTGATGGGCTGCTTATCGACCGCAATGTGTGCCACTGCTCTTGAGCAGTGCTTAGCTTCACCGAGCACACCGAGATCGTTAAGAAACACTGCTCAAGAGCAGTGGCACACAGCCCGCTTTCCCCGCGCAAATTGAGAAGGCCTAGCGATTATTCAGAGAGCGAATTATTCCAGCGATAGCTCGATCGGCGTCGCCCCCAAATCATCACGCGGCACGGCCCGGACACGGGACGCCGTGACGGCGTAGACGTAGTCGCCGATGAAGATGCCGCGTGTCCACGCGCTCCAGTAATACCAGCCATTCTGATCCTGCACGTCCTGCATGGAGATGCGGCCGAGGTATTCGATGCCCGCGGCGGTGTTGACGCGGAAGAGGTAGAGGCCGTCGAACGTCATCTCGCCATAATTGAAAGGCTCCGGGCCGGCCCCTTCGGCGAGTTGGATCGGAACCGCCAGCGTCTCGGCCGAAGCGAAGTAGTTGAACGCGTGCGGATCGTAGAGGGCCTCCGACTCGGTGCCGCGCTCGCCGACGATCTCGACGTCCTGCCGCTGCGGGTTGGCGAAATCGGTGACGTCGAAGACGGAGAGCTGGACACCCTGGTACCAGGAGAAGTCGCCCACGTCGACGGAGTCTTTGCCGATGGTCAGCAGGTGGTTCTCGCCGAGAGGATGGATGTAATCGGAATAGCCGGGGACCTTGAGCTCGCCGACGACGTAGGGATTGGTCGGGTCGCTCAGGTCCAATGTGAACAGCGGGTCAATTTTCTCGAACGTGACCAGGAAGCCGCGCTCGCCGATGAAGCGGGCGGAGTAAATCTGTTCGCCGGGAGCGATGTTTTCGATCTGGCCGGTGATGACCAGCCCCCCCTCTTCGGCTTTCAGCACGTAGACTTGGTTCTCGATGCCGGATTCGCCGCCGCGGGAACTCCACCCGGTGGTGGTGGCGACGCGCAGGTAGCCGTTATATTCGCCCAGCGAGAAGCGGTTGAGCAGCCAGCCGGGGACCGCGCCGGCGGCTGATCCTCAAGCGCCACGACGCTCACGTCCGGCGGCGGTTGAATGTCGATCGACACCGGGAACCAACTCCCCGCCGGCACTGAAACCGGCAGCTCGCGGTCCGCCGAGCCACCGCCCCGTCCCGGTTCCATCCCCCGCCCGACGCAGCAGCCGGACCCTGACGGCGGACAAGTGCTTGGGGACCACCACAAGTCCTGCACCTCCTCATTCCAACCCCAGCAGTAGCACTCACCGCTCGCCCAGACGAGCGCTGACCGCGTCATCCCCGCCAGGTCATCGTTGCAGCCCTTCCGCCACGCGCAGGCATACCCGCTCATCTCGCAGATGACCACCTGGCGATCTTCGCACGTGGCGCAACTGCAATCACCGCAGCCCGGACACGGCGGCTGAGGCTGGTCGGCCGGGATGAAAGCGCCGCTGGGCCCATCCACGCATTCGTCCCCACAAATCTCGTAGTCAATGCCGTCGATCGAGACCACGCCGGTAAAGGAGTGTAACCCCTGCGTATCGACCGGGGGTTCGGAGTCATAGCTGACCTGAGTGGGAAACGGCTCGAAGAACGGGCCCCATTTGACCTTCTCGTGCTGCGCGTCCCAATACCCCCCATCGCTGATGTTCGATGCTGTCCAGCCGGCCGGCGGCTGGTCTTCCAGCCCAATAGCGAAAACGTCGGGCGGCGCAACGATGTTGATCTCCACCGGCTTGAGATCGCCATCGCAGTAAGATGGCCATAACGTCTCCAACTCACGGCTGGCCGCGCACTCCTCGCCCGTGCCGCTCAGCGCGAGCAAGCACGGACTCTCGTCCGCGTCATTACTGTCAATCTCGAGCGTGGCCGCCTTCGCACCGGCTGTCTGCGGGCAGAAGTGCACGCCGATGATACGCTGCGCGCCAGGACCCAGACCGAAGCCGCCGCCGCCGCGGGTGAAGTCGAACTCGTCCGCGTTATCGCCCGCCAGGAGAATCGTCCCGGTCAGGTTGGCCGTGCCCTCATTGATCAGAGTCCAGGTGTGCTCGACGGTGCAGAACCCGACCGTCTTGCTCCCGAAATCGAAGCCGGAGAGGTCCTCGCAGTTCAGGTCGGGCACGAGCGGCGTGCAGGTCGCCAGGAACTGAATGCTCTGGTTCTGGGCCTGGTGGTACAGGTCCACCGTGATCTCGATCGGCGGCGGGTCACCAGGCACACCGCCGACCACGTGCTCAAATGTGCAGCCGAGCTTGCTCGCGTCGACGCTGTACGTACCGGCTAGCACGTCAGCGATCTGCCACAGGTCCTGGTTGCCGCTGGTGGTCGTCTGGAATGTACCGCCTGTCCCATCGACCGTGATCAGGACATCCTCCTCGCCGCTACCGATCGGGTTGCCGAGATCGGTGTACACGGCCCCGCCGATGAGAAAGCCCTGGCACGTGCCGCTGAGGGCCAGATCGCAGGGGTTCTCGTCCGGGTCGTCGCTGGTGATGCGGAGTATGGCGGATTTTGGCCCGACTGCATCGCAACAGAAGCGGACGCCGACGTTTCGGCTCATGGTAGGTTCGAGGGCAAAGGTGCCGCCGCCCTCGGTAAGCTCGAAGATCGCCGCATCCGGGCCGGCCAGGAGGACCTCGCCGTTCAATATCGCCGTACCCTCGTTGATGATCGTCCAGTAGTGCACATCGCTGCATCCGCCGGGGATCGTACCCCAGTCATAGTCGGTCAGGTCCTCGCAGTTGATGTCGGGGCCGGTACCTGTGCCGCTCAGGGCCAGATCGCAGGGGTTTTCGTCCGGGTCGTCGCTGGTGATGTGCAGCGTCGCCTCCTTCGCTCCGATTGAGCTCGGGCAGAAGCGCACGCCGACAATGCGGCTCTCGTCAGGTTCGAGCGTGAAACCGCCGCCGTCCTGCGTGAACTCGAACTCGGCAGCGTCCGGACCTTCCAACGTGATGCTGCCTGTCAGCGGAGCGCTGCCTTCGTTGGTCGCCGTCCAGGTATGCTCGGAGCTGCACGTTCCGGCGAGTACCGTGCCGAAATCAAAGCCAGTCAGATCTTCGCAGTTAATATCCCCCACTGCTGGCCCCGTACAACGAAACCCGTTGTAGTCGATGTGGCTGTCGGGCGTGCGCTTGTCGCGACACGCGGAGCGGCAGAAGCTCGGACAGCCGTTCCAATGGCTGCCGCGCAGAACACGGCTCGTGCCTGAGCCCGGTCCCGTCGGGTTTGATCCCGGCGAGCTCGAATAGTACGTGCTCGAATACCAGTCGTGACACCACTCCCACAGGTTCCCGCTCATGTCGTAGCAGCCGTAGTAGCTCTGGGCGTCCTGCGTCGGGTACGTGCCGCCGTGGTCTGTACCGTCGTAGTATCCCACCGGCGTCGTGCAAGGGTCCGGGCCAGACTCGAACGGGTCGCCGCTGCTGCCATAGTTCGCCCGCTGGCCGTACAGACAGTTGTACCCGCAGCCGTCGGTGTGCTCGCCGAAGCGGAAGTGCCGGAATTGCACGGGGTCCCAACCGGCCGCCTTCTCCCATTCCGCCTCGGTGGGCAGGCGATACCCGTTCACATCGAAGTTGCACGTCCATGTCGAAAGGTCGTAGCAGAGCGGCTTGCCCTCCATGGCGCTGCGCCAGTTGCAGTACGCGACCGAGCCGTACCAACTCACCGTCACCATCGGATGGTCCTCCTTGCCCGCCACCACGCCGAACGTGCTGCCATTCCAGGTGATCCGGCTGTACGACGAGCTGGTCGTCGTGTCGCAATACGGCTCGCTGTCGCCAGCCTTGTACACCACGCCGCCATGGAGATCCGGATTGTCAATCAAACCCTGGCCGTAGGCCCAGTTCAGCCCGTTGCAGTACTGCTGGTTGGTGACCTCGTACGTGTCGATGTTGTACGGGCTGAGGTAGACTGTGTGGACTGGTAGCTCGTCCGAGCCGCCCTCGCTCCACGGGTCGCCCATCTCGAACCCCCCGCCGGGGACAATCACCATGTCGCCGCGCGCTCCTTGCCTGTCGATTGGCGGATCAGCCATCGCAGGGGAAACCCACGTGCCCAAAACGCCGGCCGCGGCGATGAGGAAGAACACGGTCCACGCGCCGGCACACCTGGTGCACGCGCTTGTAGATGGGCTGTTAGTTAGCAGGGCACTGTCGAAGAAACGTCGTGTGGCTCGCTCTTTCATGGTTGGATCCTCCGTCAGGGTGTTGTTCCCTGTTATTCATGTCTCCGGTGTTATTTGCGGCCGCGTAGGTGCAGTTGGCAAAAGTGAAAGTAGCGTCGGCCCTCCGTGGCCGACGTCGGCGTACGATGCCCCGTCGATCTTCCACGGCCGCCACGGGGGGCGGCCGCTACATTTCCCGGCTCCGAACCGCCCCGCCCGGTCTTCAATGCCCCCGCCAGCGACGGGTGCGTGACATCTGGGGCGGGCCACAATCCGAACCCCGAGCGCAAGCGAGTGGGCCAAGCCTCAGGGCGTACCCGCCCCGCCAGCCCCACGCTCGCGCTTGGGGTTCGGATCAGAGTCGCCTGAGGTGTCACGCACCCGCCGGCGACCTTTCTCGCCTGAGTGATAGACGCCATGATTGTCGGCATGTAGAATAATGAGGATGACGAAGCTGGAATCCATCTTGCGCGAAGCACGCCTGCTGCCGCCCGAGGAACTGGCCAGACTTCTGGCTGGCTTGCTGGAGCAAAGCACCCGTGACAGCGAGGTCGAGGAGACGCTCGCCGGGCAACGCGGCCTGGCAGCCTGGACCGAATCCACCCGCCGAGAAGACTGGTCGGCGTTCTATCCGCACGACCTGCGCAACGACAAAGGGTTAACGACGTGACGCGTGGGGAGGCCTGGTGGGCAGAACTGGCCGGGGACGCCGGCTTTCGGCCGGTGGTTGTGGTCTCGCGAGCGGCAGGTCTCGAAGGGCAACGCAACTTGACGATTGCCGAGGTAACGCGCGTGGTGCGGTCTCTGCCGTGCGAGGTACCCTTGTCCGGCGCGGACGGCATGCCGACGGAATGCGTCGTCAACACCGACAACCTGTATACGATCCCCCGCGATCGCCTGCGGCAGCTCATCACCGTGCTCTCCCCGGAGAAGCTGTTCGCGCTGGGGCAGGCCTTGCGATATTCGCTGGATCTTGAATAGAAATCTGTCATATCCCTACCGCCTATCCTGTGGCTCCGGCCATGCCAGGAACTGGATGCTCTGATTGGCGGCCTCGGTCTCGGGGCCGACGACGATCTTCACACGCGGCAAGCCCGTGCCGACTCCTGCCTGCACGTGATCGAAAGTGTAGCCCGGCGCGCTGGCTGTCACGATGTACCGTCCCGGCCGGAGGCCATCGATCTGCCAGAGGCCCCAGGTGCCGCTGGTGGCGTTCCACTGCGGCTGATGCGCAGGCCCTCTACTAGTAATGTCGAGAATCTTTTCGGCTCGCGAAGAAAACTGTGGCACCGGCATCTTGCCGGTGGAAACACAGGCTGGAAGCCTGTGCCACAGCTTGGTTGCGGCCAACGGCCGCGCCGGGAATGTTGCCGAATCCGGCACAAGCGGCACCTGGGCGGCTGTCTCGGTGGTGGACGTCACCGGCTTGAGCGGAATCACCCGGATGCGGACACCTTCGAGCCCGCTGCCGAGCGGGTTATCGAGGTCGGTGTAGACCGCGCCGCCGATTGTGAACGTGCCGCGCGGAGCGGGCGGGGGCGGGTTATGGCGCGTCTCGCAGTCGCCGAAGTAGACGCAATCGACGAAGCACTGCACGTCGCCGATGATGCTGAGGAAGCCGCTGGCGTTGCAGTCGCCGGGGCACAGGCAGCCCGGCGCCGGGCAATAGCAGTCGGCGAAGTAGACGCAGTCCACGAACGGCGGCACGTCGCCGATGATGCTGACAAAGCCGTCGTAGTTCATGTCCCACGGCAGCCAGCCGTCCGCCGGACACGCCACCGTCAGCACCACCAGGACCGTCTGTGGGCTGTACGCGGCGTCGGGATCAGAAACCGTGATCGTCGCGAAGTGCTGGCCCGCCGGCAGCTCGTCCGAGTCAAAGTGTACCGTGATCTGATCGTGCTCTTCGGTGGACGTCCCACTGTCCGGATCGCACCACAGCCACGGCCGGTCCCAGGTCACCATGTAATCCAGCTGCGTCCCCGGCAGCCCGCAGTTCCATACGTCGAAGAACTGGTCCGCGGCGTCCTCGCCGTAGGTGCACGCCACGTTCAGTGTCTGCACGTCGCGGCAGACGGCGGCCCGGCCGGTTACTTCGAGGATCACGTCGATGGTCTGCTCGTTGTTGCCGGCCCCCGGGTCGCTGATCGTGATCGTCGCCGTATGCTGGCCGACGTCCAGCGACGACGAACCATCGTAATGGACGGTGTGGGAAACGGGGTGCTGCGCGTCGTCCGAAATCCCGTCCGGCGGATCCACCCAGAGCCAGCAGGGCTCCGGCGAGCAATCGCCCACGGTGATCGTGTACTCCAGCAGCGTATCGGGCAGGCCGGCGTTCCAGACCTCGAAGAACTGGTCCGGGGCGATCTCGCCGTACTCGCACTCGGGCTCGAGCGTCAGCACCGAGCGGTCGATGAGCGGATCGCAATCGTCCAGTACCTCATTCCCGTTCGTGTCGGCCCACTCGCAGCCGTCGGGCACGTCGTCGTCATCGCAATCCTCGTCCATGTGGCCGGCCGGCGAGTCGAAGTGCGCGACCACGTGCATGTAGCCGTAGCTGCTCATGGTGATCGTGAGCGGGTTGTCGGTCTCGTGGCCTGGCGGGACGTCGTCGCCGGACCAATGATCGAACACGCACTCTCCCACCGGCACCGGCGTTAGTACGATCGACTCGTCCACGTCGTACCACACGTCGTCCGGAGCGCGCAGGACGCTGCCGCTGCCGGGCGGGGCGACGCTGGCATAGAGGTACCCCACGCCGGGCGTCGAGTTCATGACATCCAGCACCCGGTTGCCGACCGCGTCGTACTCGTAGCGGATCCACGCCCCGTCGTCGTACGTGACGTGGATCAGGCGGTGCAGTTCGTCGTACTCGTAGGTGATCGTCTCCGCCGCACTGGGGCCCACCAGACATGCGGCTGTCAGTACGATGAGTATTCGAGTTCCGAGGTTCATGGCCTCGCTCCTATTTTGCCAACCGGCGTGATTGTCGCCGATGATGCATTGCGTCGTGTCCTGGATCCCACGCACAAGGGTCTCCTACATCCACGGAAACGGGGAAAGGCCAAGAAACTGCCGCAGCACGGGAGGAAGCCGCAATGCGGCGGCCGAGTGGAGGAATGCGCTCTTGACTTTTTCAGCGTGATTGGTGTTTGTTTTTACACCCCAACCGCTCGGCTTTTTATTGTTGGAGCCGCCGCCCCCTCCACTTCCACCGCCACCGCTGCTAGTACGTTTTGCAGCAGCAGCTTTCGCAGCGAGATCCGCTAGAATCTGCGCGGCGTTCGTTTTAGTCTCGTTTTCATGAGCTTGCGCTTTAGCAAAGCTTGAGAGGCTACCGACACCGAGGCCAAATAAACCTCCCACGAACTCCCGTTTTGACAAGCATCGACCGACCGGACGCATCAACTGTGATGACAATCTCGTTGGCATTTGACTTCCCCCTTGTATCATCGGTACAAGATTCTTTGCGAGTCCCCCTGAGGCGTAGGATATGGTCCCAGCAACAACAGCGTCCAACGCCACTCCCCCCCAATCAACCTCCTCTAGCGATCGGCCCTCGCTGACCTGCTCGTACACATTCGTTGCAGTTGCCGTAGTGGATGCCACTGCGACTCCGATCGCTGGATTAAGAGTCACACCACCAACGAATCCGCCGAGCGTATTGGCTGCGTACACTGCAGGATCCGACCACTCCCCGCTGATTACATCTGAAACTACTGTTCCGAAGAAACCCACACTTGCCCCTATCGCTCCTGTTATCAGGTTGATGACCTCACCTGAGGGGTCTGTGTGAAGCAGCGGATTGTCAAGACCATATGCATATCTATTTAGCCCCAGCGGGTCCGTCAGCGCCCCCGCGACCGGGTCCTTCCCCAGGAACCGCCCCGTGTCCGGGTCATAGAACCGCGCCCGCATGAAGTACAGAGCCATCGGGTCGTCGAAGTCCTCGGTCATTACACCGAGGCCGCCGACGAACGTGAACGGGTTGGACGTATTGCCCTCGTGGCCGACCGGCAGGCCATACGGATCGTAGGCGTAGCGGTCCACGACGACTCCGTCCGCGTCGGTCAGCGCCACGACGTTCCCGAGATCGTTGGTGTGGTAATAGCGCGGCGTGCCGCCAGCGTCGATCCGGGCCACGAGCGTGGGTCCGTGGATGTAGTACGCTATGACGCTGCCGCCGGCATCGGTCTCGCACAGCACGTGGCTCATCGACCGGCCGCGGTCGAGCACGTAGCGCGTCTCCGCGCCACTCTCGGTTCGCGCAATCCGGTTGCCGTCGCCGTCATATACGTGATCGACCCTGATCGCGGTGCCGTCAGGATCGCGGATCTGGGCGATCAGCCGGTCCTCAACGTCATACTCGAAGTCCGTGGTTACCTCGTCGATCGTTCGGGAGGTGAGATTGCCGTTGTCGTCGTAGGCGAACGTCACCCACGAGCCGTCCTGGTAGTTCATGGCCGTCCGGCGGTTCACCGCGTCGTACGTCAGGGTCGTGGTCGGTCCGCTGGGTTGGGCATTGGCGTCGCGCACCGAGGTCTGGTTGCCGACGGCGTCAAAGCCATACGTGTAGTAGTTGCCGTTGCCGTCCTCGGCCTGAATCAGCCGATTCAGGTCGTCGTACTCGCGCACGCTGATGGCGTGCCCGTTCGCGTCGAGGATCTGAAGCAGATTGCCGGTGGCATCGTAGGTGTACTCCGTCCGGCCGCCCAACGCGTCCTCCACGGCTGTCAGGCGCCCGAGGCCGTCGTACGTGAACTGCGTCGGCTGGTTGGTGGCATCGATCGTGCGGGTGACGCGGCCGAGTACGTCGTATTCGGTGCGTGAGATGTGGCTAAGCTCGTTCGACGCACTCGTCCTGCGATGCAGGACATCATATTGGTAACTCACGATAATCCCGGTCGGGTTGCTGTCGGACGGTTCGCTCGCCGTCAGCACGTTGCCGTGATCGTCGTGTGTATATGACCATGCGTTGTTTGCAGCGTCGCGTCTCTCGGTCAGCCGGTCGGCATCGTCGTACGTGTAATCCGTCGCCTGGTAGAGGGCGTCAATCGTCTTCACGCGGCGGTTCAGTTCGTCGTACTGATACTGCGTCGTTCGCCCCAGCGGTTGGTAAACATAGCGCAGGTTGTTGTTGCCGTCGTATGCATACGTCGTCTCGTTGCCGTTGCCGTCGGTTACCGACGTGCGGTTGCCGACCTCGTCGTAGCCGAATTCCTGGACAATAAGGTGGGACGGGTCGCCGACCGGCGGGCTCTCGGTCCGGATCAGGCGATCGTCGGCATCGTAGTACAGGCGGCTGGTATGGGCCTCATGCTCCGGTCCAGTGCCGCGGCCGTCCGTCACCCAGATCCGCCGCCAGAGACTATCGTATCCATACCACGTGTAGTTCCCCTCACGGTCGATCGTGTAATCGAGCTGCCCCTCCGCCGTGTAGTGCCACTGGTGCGTATTGCCGCGTTCGTCGGTCGCGGTCAGGCGCTGGTCGAACGGGTTGTAGGTCCAGCTCTTCTGCACAAACGAGTCGCCGGGCGGAACGGTCAGGTAGCGTTTCTCAGTCAGTACGTTGCCGCGCCCGTCGTACGTCCAGTCCGTGACGTAGCTCAGGGTATCGGTCTTGCGCGTCGGCAGGTGCGGCACGTTGGAATCGTTGTACTCGAAGCTCGTGGTGCCTCCGTCGTTAGGATCGTCCGGGTCGTCGGGATCGGTGACCGAGGTCACGTTTCCGAGAGAATCGTAGGTGAAGCTCGTCACATTCCCGTTTCGGTCCTTGACCGTCTCGCGATTGAAATTCTCGTCATACGTGTACACTACCTGGTGCCCGAGCGGGTCCTGGTCGATCGTCTGCCGCTGGTAGACCATCTCAGACTTGTGCAACCGCGTGATCTCGTGTCCACCCACGGCCTGCGTGATCTCGGTCTCGTCGGCCCGGTACAGGAAATCCGTGGTATTGCCGTTACCGTCCATGTAGTGGAACACGCGCCCCGTCCCGTCCGGCGCGTAGGTGTTCGTAATCACGGTGACCTGCGGCTGCCGCTGGTCCTTGACCTTCTCCAGGTAGCCGTTCCCGTCGTACTCGTAGTCAATCTGTCCACTGAGCACGTCAATCGCCGATGTGAGCCGACCCGCGGTGTAGACAAACTGCACCGCCCGCGACGTGTGATCCGCCACGCTCGTCAGACGGTCGTCGGTATAGCCGAGATCGAGCCAGTGTCCTGCCGGATCGGTTACCTTGATGACCCGGTCGGTTTCCACCGGGTCGTAGTCGAGCGAGGTTATGTTGTTGCTGTTGCCCTTGGGGAGGATGTTCAGCAGATGTCCGCTGCTGTCGAACCGGTACTGGTCGAGGTTCGTGCGCGTGACGGTCCAGATGCCGCCGGACAGTTCGATCTGGTCGTACAGATCCCGGGTGGCCGGTTTCCAGTCGGGACCGTCTGGGTTCCAGAACGTCGTCCGGCCGTCACTCCAGGTGACGGCGACGTAGGGCTGGTCCGGCGGATTGGGCGGCGTGAGCACGATGTGGTACGTGTGACGCCATCCTTCTCCCAGCGGGCCGGTCCGGCCGTCCAGGCTGTTGTAGTGCCGAGCGAAAACGAACGGTTCGCGGCGTGAGGCGATGGCCAGGTCCACCTCGCTGTAATGGAAATTGCCGGTCGCCGTGTTGACCTGGTGGGCCGCCGAGCCGGACAGCGGCTGATCGCCCAGGAAATACGCAGCTTCCGGCGGCGGCGCGGCGCATTCACACGACGAACAGGTCTCGCCCTCGCGCCAACTCGCGCCCCCCGCCCCCAGGCAGTGGGCCTCGGCCATGTCCTGGCACGAGCCGTCCGCGAAGCAGCAGGCCCACTGCGGGGACAGGTTCGCCCCATAGTCGTAAGTCGAGCCATTCTCATTGTCCTCGGTCATGCCGCCGAAGAGCAGGACTTTGCCACAGTAGGCCAGCGCGTGGTTGTAACGGCCGCTAGGGCCGCTGGTTGACTCGAGGCTCCACTCTCCCGACTCTCCCGCCGTTCCGTCCCAGGTCCAGGTGTCATACTTGAAGGCCGAGTCGAACCCGCCGAAGAGCACCACGCAATCCCGGCCGCTGGTGGCGTCATACGCCGCCGCGGCGCCCTCGCGGGCGCTGGGGCCGCTGTCGGTCCGCTGCGTCCAGCCGGTGCCATCGAACTCCCACGTGTCTCCACAGTATTGTTCAGCCCCGCCCTGATTCCCTCCGAAGAGGACAATCACCCCGCGCTGGTTGTCGTGCGCCATGGCGGCGTACGCCCTGGCACTGGGGCGTGACGGAGGAAGGTCAGTCCGCTCGGTCCACTCGCCTCCGTCCCACTCCCATGTGTCATCAAGCCGCACGTTTTGGCTGTCGTAGCCCCCAAACAGCACGACCTTCCCCCGGGCGGCATCGTAGGCCATGGAATGCCCATGGCGTGAACAGGGTGCGGGGGACACTTCCAACGACGTCCACTCTGTACCGTCCCATTCCCAGGTATCAGCTAGCTTGCCAGTAGCTTTGCCGCCAAAAAGGACGACCACCCGGCGGGCGCCGTCATAAGCCATGGCATGGCTGTGCCGGGGGCCGGGCGTTTGCCCCGGGGGGTCTTGCTCCGTCCAGGACACGGACGTGCCATCCCAGCCCCACTCCCAGGTGTCATCATGGGTCGTGATGCCGCTGGCGCCTCCGAAGAGGACTACCCGCCCGCGGGCACTGTCGTAGGCCATCGCATGGGCGTGCCGAGCGCTTGGGCCGCCGGCATAACGTCCTCGTCGTGGACGATCTCGGCAGCGGCTTGCTGACCGACAAGCTACCCTGGCCCGAGCCCGCGTCCCCGCCGGACGACGAAGATTCTTCCGTATCCAACGCGGAAGAGGATTTCCCGACCAACCCCGACACGTGGGACGAGCCGACCGTGGAGGATAGCGTCGCCGCCGGCGCGGACCTCACGCTTTTCAGCGGCGACAAATTGCTCGGCGGTCCCCAGGCCGGGCTCCTCCTCGGCCGGGCCGATCTCATTGCTGCCTTGCGGAAAAACCCCCTGGCCCGCACCTTCCGCCCGGGTAAGCTGACCCTCGCCGGCCTCGAAGCGACCTTACGCCTGTATCGTGACCCCGCCATAGTGGT